>DASSCG010000530.1:0-7963 GCA_035697925.1 Pyrinomonadaceae bacterium | reverse complement strand
ACTTCCCGACTTTTCAATTTCCCAGATCGAATGGAACGCCACACGCTCGATCTGGGCTCGGTAAGGACGCGCTGGGTGCGCATCGAGTTCGAGGATTTCTACTTTGGAAAGGATCCTGACACACCGATTTCCGAGGTTGCCTTTGAATGGGAACCGTAAGCAGGGCCGGAACCGTTAGCCCCGCCAAACTTGGGTTGAAGTTTGGGGAAAGTTGTTCCTATAGATAAACAAAGGTGCTAGACTACGCAGGAATTGGCCGGTGGCAGCCGGTCGCTCCCCCAATACAACACAAAAATTAATGCCCTTCATCGCCGCACGGTAGCGCCAATCTCCGCGCCCTAACATCGCTCCGAGCGACCTTTATCCCGAAGGAAGGTCTGGTATGGATGTCCCTCAATTCATCGCCGGCAGGTTCCGAATCGAATGCGAGATCGGACGCGGCGGCATGGGCACGGTCTATCGAGCAACTCACCTCGGACTAGAACGTCCGGTTGCAGTTAAAATTATCAAACAGGAATTTGCGTCGGATCGAGACGTTGCCGATCGCTTCTTACGAGAGGCCCGCACGATGGCGAGGCTGCGGCATCGGCACGCGGCAATGATTTTTGACGCCGGCAATCTTCCTGATGGTCGTCACTTCATCATCATGGAATTTGTCGAGGGCATTACGCTCTCCGACGCCTTGGCCCAGGATGGTCGATTCTCTCCAGAACGAGCCGTGAAGATAGCTGTCCAGATTTGCGATGTGCTCGAAGAAGCTCATCAACTTGGCATCATTCATCGAGACCTCAAGCCCTCAAATATCATGCTGAATGAGCGCGGGGTTTGTGTTCTGGATTTCGGAGTCGCTAAGGTCCTGGTCACTTCAACAGAATCAACAGCAACTCACGCTACGACCGGTTCAGGCCAATTAGTTGGGACGCCGCGATACATGTCTCCCGAACAGTGTCTGGGACAGCGGGTAGGAGCGCGCAGCGATTTGTACAGTCTCGGAGTGGTGCTGTATGAGATGTTGACGGGGCGTCCTCCATTCATAGATCCCTTACCTTCGGCAGTGTTGGTAAAACAAGCAACGGCCCCGCCGCCTCCCTTACCACAACTGCGACCCGATATTCCTAAACAGCTGGCAATCGCGGTCCATACGCTGCTGGCAAAACGCACCGAAGACCGTCCTCGAACGGCAGCAGTGGCGCGGACAATGCTCGAAAGAAGTTTGGTGCGGCCGGACGCTTTGCCGGACGTAGATCCTCTTTCGTCAACGATGGCAGTGCTCGCGGAACGCAGCAGCATCGTATTCCGCCTCGCGGCGCCTATGGCCACAGTTATCTTCCTGGGAGCGCTGCTTTTTGTTTGGGGGAACAGCGGTGAAACGGCCATTAGGACTATTCAGGACACGACAGCTACAGCTCGTTTGGCGGGCCCAGAGTTAGTAACTGATGAGCTTGTCGAGTTGAAGAAGGGAGTTTCAAATGAAGGGCCCGCAAATGCCGACGCTGCTTACTCTGAAGCGACGCTAGCTCCGGCACTCACTATGGAGCGGGCCCGCAAGATTGCGGCCAGCGGTGCTCGCGGGTATGTCGGCGATATACAAATTCTCCAAACACCTTCAGGTGCGGCAGTCGCGGCAATTCAAGACGAACGCATCGTGGGGGCGGCACGGTTCTTGATGGTGGAGAAGCGCGGCGGTGTGTATCGAGTTTCTGTAAGAGGTCAGCTCGATACCAAGAACTTCCGTAACGGTGATTGGAATTCGGAGATTATCGACGCCGATGGCGATGACTACGACGAAGTCCTGTTTACCGGGATCGAAACCAAGGGCCGCGTTTCACGCCATCGACTCGTCCTTTATGCGCCATCGCATCGCGAGATGTATGTGTTCCAGTTCGAAAATAACAAGGTGACTGGAAAGCTTTTAAAAGCCTCTTGGTCTAAGAGCGTTTTTTCAGCGGATGGCTCGACTTTTGGAAGGGCCCTGCGAGAAAAAGCAAACCGGTTGGTTGGCAAACGAAAATCGATGAGGACTTTTTCCCGGCCTTAAAAGACCGGGCTAAAATTCATACGACGCTACCCGTCGAAAATACTTGTTCAGCGTTTCCACTAAGGTTATCGGACGTTCGCAGCGAACTAGCCCTTTATCCCAAATTTCACGACTTCCCAATCTACTTCCCACGAAACAGCGGCCCTGAAGCTTCGGGATTCAGCCTTTACCCTCACCGTCATTTGTGAATTTCGTCTTGGAAAGCTAACCTCGGAACAGTGTGATGGGGTTTTGGAGCCGATCTTCCATGAACACCCGGCGGTGCTGACATCTTAATGTTACCCGGTCACATCGAATGTCCTTCTCAGACTGGAACACAACGGAGCTTTTTGTGAAACGTAATCTGCTGGTTTTTCTCATCGTCAGTTCTTTGCTGGGTCCTTCAGCTGTTTCCGCTAATCAACGTCGAACACCGCCACGCGCTACAGCGCCGCAAACGTCGGCTGCGACTGCACCGGCACGTGTGCCGGACACTAGAATCCAGAGTCGTATCCTGGAGAACGGGTTAGAAGTCATAGTATTCGAAGATCATTCTGTCCCACTGGTGAACGTCGAGCTTGCGGTTAAGAACGGTTCGTACACTGAGCCGCCCGAACTGAATGGCCTGTCACATCTCTATGAGCACATGTTCTTCAAGGCCAATAGAGCCACGAAGGACCGTGAAGAGTATGTTCAGACTATCGATCAACTCGGGATTGTTTATAACGGTCAGACGCATGAGGAGTTGGTTAACTACTACTTCACTACAACTACCCCCAACTTCGGCGTGGCCATGAGGTTTATGCGCGACGCAGTCCGTTACCCGCTTTTTGATGAGAGACAGTTTGAACAGGAGCGCGAGGTTGTTATCGGCGAACTAGATCGGCACGAATCAAATCCCTTCGGGTACCTGTCGCTCGAAATGAACAATCGGCTTTTCTACAAGTACCCAAGTCGCAAAAATCCGGGTGGAAACCGAGATACAGTGCACGCAGCCACGACCGAGATGATGCGGCTTATTCAGGGCCGTTACTACGTTCCCAATAATTCCGCTGTGGTTGTTACCGGCGATGTGAAAGCCGACGAAGTCTTTCAGCTGGTCACCGATTTGTTTGGTGACTGGCCACGTCGCGAGAAGGATCCGTTTGTCGAATTTCCTCCAGTCGAACATCCCCCACTTGGAAAAAGCGAGGGGATGGTCATACGTCAGCCGGTGCAGAATGTAATCGTCATGATTGGCTGGCACGGACCCTCAATTGGTAAAGACAATCCCGGCACCTACGCCGCTGACGTCTTTTCTTTCATCTTGCGGCAGCCCAATTCGCGCTTTCAGCGAGCGCTCGCGGACACAGGCCTCGTCACTGGCGTCAACCTCGGCTATTACACCCAACGCAACGTTGGTCCGATCAATGTCATCGCCCAGACCACGCCTGACAAGGCTCGCGCTGCAGTGCGCGCGATTTACAATGAAATCGAGCACTTCAATGATCGCGACTACTACACTGATGAACAGTTGGAAACCGCCAAGGCTCTTTTGGAGGCTGAGGACTTATTCGATCGCGAGAAAGTAAGTGAATACACGCACACCATCAGCTTTTGGTGGGCTTCAACTGGAATCGATTATTTCCGAGGTTACCTGGGGAACCTTCGCCGAACCTCGCGAGCAGATATCAGTCGCTACATTACAACTTACATTCAAGGCAAGCCTCATGTCGGTCTGGCCTTGATGTCTGAGGAATCGCTCAAGCAATCACAGCTTACGCAGGAAGATTTGATCGGTGATAGGAAACAGAATGCAACAACGGCAAATAGATAGAACACTGGGACCAACTGAAACAATTAACGATGAAGTCCGGAAGGAACCCTGCCTGAGTCCCCTACTAAGAGTTTGGGCACTGTGCCTGGCCATAGTGGCTTCGCTGGCCCCGGTGGCTGGACAGCAGCCGGCCACGCCTACCGATTCCAAGGCAAAGGCAGCGGCCGCCGAGCGCGCGTTCACGGCCCAGGATCCAGCTGCACTCGTCACCGAGTTCGATGTAAACGGGCTCAAGGTACTGGTCAAGCGCCGGCCTTCAACGCAAACAGTGGTAGCGGGGCTATTCATCAAGGGCGGGGTTCGCAACGTAACTCCCGATAAGGGTGGCTTGGAGAACCTAATGCTCGATACGGCCGCGGAGGCTACAGTCAGCTTCCCCCGTCAGCGTTTGCGCATGGAACTTTCTCGCATGGGAACGACGATTGGTTCCGGTGTTAACTACGACTATTCGGGTCTGACTATGGCCTCGACCCGGACAAATTTCGAGCGCTCGTGGGAAATTTTTACTGACGTGGCCCTGAGGCCCGCTTTCGTTCCCGACGACGTTGAACGCGTGCGCAACCGAATCGCCGCATCGCTGCGTGACGATACAGACACCCCTGACTCATACCTGCAAGTTTTGCAGGCGCGAGTAGCGTATGCGGGTCACCCCTACCTCAATGACCCACGCGGTACATCAGAATCCGTGGCACGTCTAACGGCGATGGATGTGCGTCGATATCACAAGGAAGTAATGGAGACTTCACGGCTGTTGCTGATCGTGGTGGGCGACTTGGATCCACAGCTGCTGCGTAGTCGCATCGCTGCCAGTTTTGGCAAACTTCCACGCGGAAATTATCATCCGGGGCCGTTACCTGAGTTATCGTTCTCAGCGCCTTCCGTTCAAGTAACCGAACGCGCGCTTCCCACCAATTACGTCCAGGGCGTTTTCACAGCTCCCAACCTGGCAGCACCGGACATTTACGCTATGCGGGTGGCTTCGACCATATTGCAGAACCGAGTCTTTATCGAAGTCCGTCACAAACGAAACTTGTCCTACGCTCCAGATGCATTTCTCTGGAGTCAGGGGGCGAACGTGGGCGGGATCTACGTAACTTCTGTAGACGCAAACCAATCGGTACGCGTCATGTTGGATGAGATTGCACGTCTGCAGCGCGAGCCACTGCCAAAAGAGGAGCTCGACTCGACCGTACAACACTTCCTCACGCGCCATTACTTGGGCCAGGAGACTAACGCAGCTCAAGCCGGCGAGTTGGCTCAATATGAGATTATCGGTGGTGGTTGGCGTAACGCTTTCGTGTTTTTGCCGCGGTTACGTGCCGTGACGCCGGAAGATGTTCAGCGCGTTGCACAAAAATACATGCGCAATATTCGCTTTGTAGTACTCGGAGATCCCAAGAGCGTGGATACGAAGTTGTTTACCGGACAGGCGGGCGGCTGAGTTTTAGAATGGACTAATTGCCAGGATGAAGAAAGAGCTCATTTTCCATTTGTCATTTCTCATTTCTCATTTCGTCATCTGCCAGGCTCAGAACTGAAGGCGGTAGCGACCTATCCCACGAGAAATCCGGGGATTCTCTCGGCATATCGGCAGCATCACCTTAGTCCCCTATTTAGGGCCCACTCAAAACCAACAATGGCCAAATGAGAAATGATCAATGACAAATGGAAAATGGTTCTTGTCTTCTTTCCGCACCCTAAAACACTCAACCCTACTGGCGTCCCCCACCTCGCGTTTCGCTGATAAACTTCTCGTAAAGCTTTTCATCCAGCAGTTGGAGAGCGCGAGCATGAGACAGCGCTAACTGCTGATTGCCGTTCTCATGATAGACAAGCGCGAGATTGTAGAATGCCTCAGCCTTTTCCGGATGCAAGCGAGCGGCTTCTTTATAAGAATCAATTGCGTCGGTCAAGCGGCCCGCATAGTAATAAGCGTCGCCCAACTTGTTTAGCACTTCTTCCGAGCTGGGTTTGAGTAACAAGGCTTGCTGATATGCTTTGATCGCTTCCTCATTCTTCCCCTGCTTCACCTTGCAATAGCCAACTTGAATCCACGCGTCAACCCGCTTGGGATTCCTGTTAACGGCATTTTCAAAATAACTAACTGCGTGGTCATAGTTTCCCAACCACAACGAATCGAGTCCAGTTCGATAAAGCGCCTCACCAACGTCAAGAATCTTATCTTTGGCAGGTATTTCGGAAAGGCTGCGTAACGCTCCGGGCTTCAATTCCCGCACTCGATCAGACCCGATCGCCAGACTAATATTCTGTCCGTTGGTGACCTTGACCGTGATAACTCCAACAACCTGGCCCTTCAGATTGTAGATAGGGCTACCACTGTTTCCGTGTGATATGGGCGCGGTAGTCTGAACAATCTTTCCTACTCCCGGCACTTCACGAACCGCTGACACGATGCCGTCAGTTACTGAACCTTCCAGTTTTAAGGGATTGCCGATTACAAAAACTGATTCACCTTCCTCAGGCAGACTGGCCGCAAGCTCGTTCGAGCGAGGTCGGTCTGGCGGCATATCTACTCGCATTAACGCGAGGTCGCCTTCCTCATCCACTGCGAGCAGTCCGTCAACCTTATAGATGCGACCCTTACCATCGAGTGTCTTCACATCTGTGCGACGTGACCCACGGATAACGTGAAGGTTGGTGACCACTTGTCCAGGGCGTATAAAAAATCCGCTTCCGGTGGTCAGGGCGTCACCCTTGGCGTCGTAGGTGACGATAGCCACAATCGCTGGTTTAAGTCGCCTTACGAGGTCAGGAAGAGATTCTTGAGCCGAAGTTGACTGGGGTAGGTAGGCAGTCACAAGTAAGGCTGCCAAAAGTGAAAGGGGGGAAATTCGTTTGCGCATCGTTAACCACCAATGAGGGAAGAACCGGGGGATCGGCTTTTGTTGATATTTTTGCAGGCACCGGGATGGTGCCGGCTTTGAGTTGCGGCGCTGTTGGTCTATTGCGCCGGTCGGGTTTGGGAGCTCGGCTAGCTAGCTGCCTGCCTTCGCCCAGCGACCATATTACTCCAAGGAAAAAGCGAAGCGCCAGACTTTTGTTCCCACCCCAAATGCGCAAAAGGCCGCTGGGAGGCGGCCTTCTGTTGGGGACGGCTCATTTCTGGCCGTCTTTGGGCTGTTTTCTAGCTATTTGACGATTTCAACTACGCCTATCGTCGGTCCCGCCGGGTTGGCAGCAGTACCAGTGGCATCCTCCATCGTGACCAGGATCCCAAAGTCCGGGAGGGTCACTTCTGACGTGATTTCTGCCTCGTTACGTGTCCCGGTATTCACAATCTGGCCGATTTTCGCGAACTGGTTGCCTGCTCCGACAGCCCAAACTGTGAAGACTTTGCCAGCCGGAGCCTCTTTCAGTTCATGGAAACGCATTTTAACTTCAGTTGGTCCGTCCTTGCGTGGCGTGATGAAGACATTCGCGCGGGCGCCGGTTAGTGCGCCGCTGAAATTCACCTTCATCTTGGTATCGTCGCCCTTTTTATAAGCCGGAAGGTTTAGCATGGGCACCGTGTAATTGGTGGCCGGCGTGGAAACCTCTGACGTGCTGGCCGCCACTTTTTCACCTACCGGATTCGTAGTATGCGGAATCACCGCGAAGCCTTCGGGCACCGCGCTGCGGAAGAAGATCTTGGTGTTTGCATCGTAGGCCTTGAGACTGGCCTCTGGGGAAGCAATCAACATGAACTTAGTAAGTGGAGTCGTGGTGGTCAACGTTCCCGCTCCGTTGGCAACTTGAATTGGTCCAAGCAGTGTAACCGCACCCGCATCATCTACTGCATAGAGATTGATGGCGGCAACGTCCGCTGGCACATCCGATAGGTTTAAGACAACTCTACTGCCGCTATCATCGCGCAGGATGGTCGCCACGCCCTTCGATTGTTTGAGAGTTACAGGATTTAAAGTGACCTTTACCTCTTTGCCGACTGGATACTCGATCACTGTATAAGTTCCGTCAGGGTGTTGAACGGTTTTGGTAACGGTGGTTGGTGTTTGAGTGACTGTGGTCGTCGTGGGTTGTTGACCCAGAGCGAGAGATCCGGCTGAAAGCGTCAGGATAGCTCCCGCCACTATTGTTAGTGTCTTCTTAAGCATGTTACTTGCCCTCCCTTG
>DASSCG010000529.1:0-6676 GCA_035697925.1 Pyrinomonadaceae bacterium | reverse complement strand
ACCCTAACACTTTACTGCTGCACGCCGACGAAGTTGTGTTGTGGTCCAGTCTACGTTCGTTTCGAAGAAACCCGGTGGGAATCGTTTGAGGCGGAGATACTCCTTGGGATTGTCAGGCGGGACCTCCATCAAGTGTGACTGCCGTTTGGGCTGCAATGTGAATTTAACTGATGCCTGTAAGGGTGCGGAAGGGCGTGCTTTACACTCAAAACCTTGCGGGTCCAACTCGACAGAAATCGAGAGACCCGCAAGGTTGTAATCAATCGACCGCGACTTCAAAGGCGCCGCAGTATTTCGGAACAACGCTGTATCGACTTACCTGGTCGGCGATATTACGGTAACCGATCCGCCAAAGTTTATGTCGGGGTCGTGAAAAGCAGCGTAGAGAACCCCGGCCACAGCGCCGCCAACAGCTAGCAGCAACACTGCCAGTGCGCCACCACTGAGGTCATCATCGTCGTCGTCTGTCTGTGGGTTTGGCATACCTGTAGCTTTTTTGCGCTGCCAAAGCGCGATATCACTCGCGCGCGAATGAGACGTCGCACTGAAAGTCGGAAGACAATAGCGAATTCTGAAAAAGTCATCTCCGCCTGGTGGTTAGTAGTGTCCTAGTTTGTACTATCTTTGTGACCTCCGTGTCTCCGTGGTGAGTTTAATGCTTGGATTTATTTCAATATGTGGATTTCAAAACCATTCGGAAGTGCGCACTCAAATGGAAATTTGAAGTTCAGTAGCTAAATACGACCTCCCTAACAGCGACTAATCCTGCGCCGTATACTAATTGAAAGGCAGGGCCTTTTGTTTTATCTTGGCTAGCGTGAGGCCATTGGGACAAAGAAGAAACTGACCCGAACTCTCTCAGCGTCAGGAATAGCCCCCGCTCTCTCCCTGCGGTTAAGTAAAAGAGGGACCAAGATTGAATGAAGAGCACCCTTGGACGCTGGGCTTTGCAATTCATGCCGCTGGTGGAGACGCGAGGGCACGCGGCATCGCTTATCACTCTGAAATGTCGTGCCTGTCTGTTGGGCGCACCTCTCGTTAAAAAATGCCGCTGTCCGTGTGTCTGTTCCCACTTCAGCGAGGCGCGGATCGCCGGGCGCTGAGTCTGGGCTTTCTTGTCGCTTGTTGGGCAGCTACCGGTGGGATCGCGCGGGGCTTCCATCACGGATCTTGATCAATGGGGAAATGTTGGGCCGATGACAAAACTGTCTTCCAGTAGCATCGAGAATTCGCCGACGACTCTAGAAGACGTGCTGTATGCGAATACCGCGGCTCGGAACACTGAGCAGGAGTGGGTGACACTCGTTGAATCGATCGCTGCGGGCGACCAACTCGCGCTGCACGCACTCTACCAGAGGTCGCATCGCGTCGTTTTCACGTTAATAATGCGAATCACTGCCAATCGTGAAACCGCTGAAGAAGTCACGATCGACGTCTTTCATGACATCTGGCGGCGCGCTTCGCATTACGACGCCGTGAACGGAACTGTCCTCGGCTGGATTATGAACCAAGCGCGCTCACGGGCGATCGACCGGCTACGCTTTGAGAGTAGAAAGAAGCGAAGCCCTACCGGCGATATGGAAACGCTAGCCGACGTCGCTGCCGATCCTCGAGATGTGATCCAGTTGCGCGAGCAGAGCGAATCACTGCACGCTGCCTTGGCGACGCTCTCACCAAACGAGCGCGAGGCAATCGAAACCACGTTCTTCGCAGGGCTTACGCATGCAGAAGCGGCGGCGCGGTTGAACCAGCCGCTTGGCACCATCAAGACGCGCATTCGTTCAGGACTGCACAAGCTGCGGGACACGCTGAACGCAAGGGGGATGAAGCCATGAGTACGTTTCATGAAAACCGCTGCGAGGGCAGTGAGGCAACCTGTGCCTATGCCTTGCAGGTTTTGCCAACGAGCGAGGTTGCCGCAGCCGAAGCCCATATCGCCTCCTGCCCGGACTGCCAGCGCGAGGTGGAGAACCTGCGCCCGGTGATCGATCGGTTGGTTTCCTGGCCTACCGATGTTCTGCGCCCAACTACATCGCTTCAGATGCGTCTTGCGTTCCGCATTGCCGAGGAGACTGGCAAGCAAACAGTGCTGCCGCCGGCACAGCAGTGGTCTGAGCCGGAATGGACACAGGTAGCACCCGGACTCGAATGTAAATTGCTCGCGACCGACACGGAAAGGCATCGGGTGAGCATGCTGGTGCGGCTCGCCCCTGGCGCAAGTTATCCTCCGCATACCCATGCAGCCGCAGAAGAGCTGCATTTGCTCGACGGCGAGCTGTGGATCGACGAACGCAAGCTCCTGCCTGGCGACTATTACTATGGCGCGCCCGGCGGCGGTGATGAACGGGTGTGGAGTAAGACCGGCTGCACCTGCGTTCTCATTACCAGCACCAATGATATCCTCCGCCGAAGTGTCTCGGGCGAATGATCACCTACGGTGCGCGGTCGTCTCAAGACGTGCATCGGGAGTGTCTCCAACCGGACTGAGAGCCGCAACTTTCACCGCTGCTACCTCATCCCAATCCAAAAGCTAGCGTTTGACGTTTTATTAGGTATGCAAAACCTGAATTAGCCTGCATTTCGACGGATGAATTCGAGAGCAGCCGTCAGCTTACTGAATTAACTGTTCTTCCAGTCTATTGATGTCGTGCTTCGTGTTGCTCCTTAATCTTGCCATCATTCGGACGTCTGGTGGGCTTAAACCTATGACCTGGAACTCAAACCTAAATGATTGTGGAAGCGCCGAGCGGGCGTGCGCTTATGTGTTGCAGATTCTGCCAACGAGTGAGATTGCCGCAACGGAAGACCATATCGCGTCGTGTCCGGACTGCCAGCGCGAGGTGGAAAGCCTGCGCCCGGTGATCGATCGGTTCGTTTCCTGGCCCACCGATGTTCTGCGTCCGACTACATCGCTGCAGACGCGTCTTGCGCTGCCCATCGCCGAGGAGACGGGTAAGCTGCCGGTGCAGCCGCGGGGACGGCAGTGGACTGAGCCGGAATGGAAACAGGTTGCAGCCGGGATCGAATGCAAACTGCTCGCGAGTGACACGGAAAGACATCGGGTAAGCATGCTGGTAAGGCTTGCGCCTGGCGCAAGCTACCCTCCGCACACTCATGCGGGCGTAGAAGAATTGCATTTGCTCCACGGCGAACTGTTGATCGACGAACGCAAGCTCGTGCCTGGCGACTACAACTACGGCGCGCCCGGCGATGGTGATGAACGGGTCTGGAGTAAGACCGGCTGTACCTGCGTTCTCGTTACCAGTACGAAGGACATCCTGCATTGATCATTACGCGGGCGATTCTCATCTAGAGGTAAATTTGTATGGATCAAACGGACAGTCGGTTCAAAAAAGAAGACACAGAGTTCGCCAATCATGGATTGAATGGCGAGTTCGGCGTAATTGTGGGTCGAAGCAAGGCAATCAGGAGGATTAAATCTGACATCAATCAGGTGGCTTCAACAAACGTGACCGTTTTGGTAATGGGCGAGACAGGCACTGGAAAGGAATTGATTGCTCGTGCAATTCACGACCTGGGGCCGCGCAAAAATCGGCGACTGGTAACCGTTAACTGTGGTGCATTGTCTCCTACTCTGATCGAAAGTGAGTTGTTTGGTCATGAGAAAGGAGCCTTTACGGGCGCCGTAAGTCGTAGAGTTGGAAGGTTTGAACTAGCGAGTGGAGGCACAATCTTCCTGGATGAAATTGGGGAGTTCCCCTTGGACCTGCAAGCTAAACTATTGCAAGTTCTTGAGGACGGTGAGTTTGAACGGGTAGGGGGTAGCAAGACCATCAGGGTAGACGTTCGCATCATCGCAGCCACGAATCGAAATCTCAGGGCAGAGATTAAGCAAGGCAACTTTCGCGAAGACCTTTGGTATCGCTTGAGTATTTTTCCCATCACGAGTCCACCACTTCGGGAACGAGTCGTTGATATTCCGATGCTACTCGAGTTCTTTCTAGGTAGGATATGCGCAAAATTCGACACAGAATTAAAGGTTATATTACCCGAAACTATGAGTAAGTTGTGCAACTACTCGTGGCCTGGAAATGTTCGAGAGCTGGCTAACGTAGTTGAGAGGTTGGTAATCCAGTCGTCCGGAAGGTTTCTTGAGATAGACGGTGAGTTAGATTTGGAAGGCGACGATCTGAAAAGAGACAGCCAATCGAATGCGTTTAAGCCACCAGCAAAGTTGGGAAAATCGCACACGGCGTGTTCTCAAACATCGCTGATCGAGAATTGATGGTCAAAATCGCCGTCTGCTTCCTGCATGAATCACAACAACCCAAACCCGTACCGGCTCATCGTCCACGCTTCGCAATAAGCTTTGGAAACATTTTCCCTTTAGGGTCTCGAAGGGGTGCGGATTGCGGAAAAAACCGGTGACCCTAATTGAGACGTCAGAATTGATTGAGGTTACAAGATTGATTTGCCGAAGGGGGGACTCGAACCCCCACGAGTTACCTCACACGCCCCTCAAACGTGCGCGTCTACCAGTTCCGCCACTTCGGCTCAATTATCAAGAAGCTGTTATCGCAGTATCGTCGATCGAATTTTATACTCAGACCACCTTAACAACACAACTTCTACTTACTTGGGCTGGTTGCGGGTGAAGCGGTTCCAGCCGGCGATTCGGAACTTGCTGGTGCTGCCGTTGCCTCTGGTGTCGGCGCCGGAGTCGGCGAAGGTTGAGACTCTTCGTCAGTTGACTGCAATACCGAATGGGAACCCGTTACACCGGGTAACGAAAGCATCAAGGCGATCAGCATGAAGGCTGCCGCCGCTCCGATTGTAATCTTTGCCAGGATGCTGGCAGTGCCACGAGGTCCAAAAGCCGTGCTCGACAGATTGCTGGAAAACAAATCTCCCGCACCGGATTTGCCAGGCTGTAGCAACACCACTACAACGAGTACTACGCATGAAAGAATAAATAGTCCGTATAAGGTATAAGTTAGCAATTCAAATCTCCCTGAATACTGTGCTTAGTGCTTTGTGCTTAGTACTTTGTGCTTTGTACTTTGTTCTTTGCTTGAATCTGAGTTTCTAATTAACCTACGGGTACCAAGCTCAACGCTTCAAGTTCAAAGCTCTAAGTACAAAGTTCAAAGCACAAAGTTCTAAGTACAAAGCTCTAAATTCATCTCTTATAATTAACAATCTGAGCAAAACTCTCAGCCTTCAAACTTGCTCCGCCCACCAGTGCTCCATCGATATCACCTTGAGCCATTAGGGCGGCTATGTTATCCGGCTTGACCGAACCACCGTACAGGATCCTTAAATTTGCAGCTGCGGTCGCAGAGTGCCCTTCCGCGAAAACGCGCCGGATAAACGCGTGCATTTCCTGCGCTTGCTCCGGCGTCGCTGTGCGTCCCGTACCAATTGCCCACACGGGCTCGTAGGCGACGATGATACGGTCGAGGTCAGAGGCTGTCAACCCGCTGAGTCCTCCATTTAGCTGACTGCGAACCACCTTTTCAGCGCTTCCCTGCTCGCGTTGATCGAGTGTCTCGCCCAAGCACATAATCACTGTTAATCCTGCTGAAACACCGGCGTGACACTTCTTGCTGACCATTTCATTTGTTTCAAAATAAAACTGTCGCCGCTCCGAATGGCCAACAATCACGTAAGTCGCGCCGACGTCGCGCAACATTAAGGCCGTTACCTCTCCGGTGTGGGCACCCTCTTCAATTTGAGTGGAACAGTTTTGTCCGGCAATTTTGATATTGGATCCTTCGAGACGATCGGCCACGGTTTTTAGCCTCGTGAAGACAGGTGCTATCACCACCTCACAGTGATTCGCATTGGCCACAAGCGGTTTCAGAGCGAGCGCGGTGTCAATTGACTCGCCAAGCGTCTTGTACATCTTCCAGTTCCCCGCTATTACTGGTTTGCGCATAAGAATAGGTGTCAGGTATCAGGTTCCAGGTGTCAGGTGTCGGGTATCAGGTGTCGGGTATCAGGTGTCAGGTGTCAGGTGTTGGATACAGGTTAAAGTTACCTTCTAGTGGGTTCCTACCGCGGACCGACTCCCGGCACCCGACACCCGGCACCTATGTCTTGTCGTTGAGTGCAGCCACTCCTGGAAGTTCCTCGCCCGCCAGGAACTCAAGAGTGGCGCCCCCACCGGTTGAAATGTGGGTAATGCGATCGGCCACTCCGGCCTGAGTGATCGCCGAGACCGAGTCGCCACCTCCAACAATTACAATCGCTCCGCGATCAGCCGCCTCGGCGACCGCACGTGCGATAGCGAGGGTTCCCTCGTTGAAAGGTGGTTCCTCGAAAACTCCCATTGGCCCGTTCCATATGATCGTCCGCGCGTCGTCCAAGGCTTTTGAGAAATGGGAAGCCGTCTCGACGCCGATGTCCATCCCCGCGTGTCCGAGGTTAGTGAACTCAATAGGAATCGTCTTGGCGATAATCTTCTCGCCCTTCACCGGTTCATAGCTGTCAACTACCTGATGATCGGTGGGCAACAGCAATTGAATTCCCTTTTGTTCCGCGCGTTCTTTCACCTCTAACGCAGTCTGAAGCATGTCGTCTTCAACCAGCGACTTACCCACTGTGAATCCTTCAGCTTTTAAGAACGTGTAAGCCATCGCCCCGCCGATCAGAAGTTTGTCGACGCCGCGGTCGATTAATGCGTTAATGACTGGAATCTTGTCTGAGACTTTCG
>DASSCG010000528.1:0-3320 GCA_035697925.1 Pyrinomonadaceae bacterium | reverse complement strand
GCTGCGATGTTCGGTCTGCTTTGCCTTAGACAAATCAATAATCCCGTTCAGGCTGCCGCGAAATTGCTCCAGAGCTTGAGCAGGATCAAACAAACCAGCGTATCCACCGACTCCGACATGAGCCTCTTCGCCGTCGTAAGCGATCCAGGCAAGGTAGCCAGGCGCAATCTTGGGATCCAAAAAGCAATGGAGACGAGGCGGACCTTCCAAGGCTACGTCCGTAAATACATTTTCTACCCCCACGATCCATTCCCTGTTTATTTCTAACTCGAGATGTTTCGCTACACGCGAATTCGCACCGTCAGCCCCTATCAGGTAACTCGAGTTGACCGTGATTGCGGAGGAGTTGTTTTCCAAGCGGATGGCAAGCCCATCTTTCAGTAGGCTGTGTCCGGCATAACGCGTCTCCGGCAGCCATTCAACGCCGGCGCGGAGGCAATGATCGAGATAGCGAGAGTAAAGAGCGCCCATCCGTCCGATACGAAACTCGTCGTGAGGACTGGCAAGGTCCATAGTCCGACGTGAAGGGGAGTAGAGCGTGACATGACGCAATGGCGGTCCCAGACAATCAGCGGGAATATCGAAATCCTCGAGCGTGCGACGGACGAAAATCCCGGTCGTGTGTATAGACTGTTCCAGAGATCGTTTCCGGTCGACCAGCACCACTCGCAAGCCGCGTCGCCCGAGCAGGCGCGCGCACTGCAACCCCGCGAGGCCAGCGCCAACAATCACAACATCAGTTGTTTTCATACAAGTTTTGCAGTCGGCGAAGTGGTTACAGTTGGAAGAGAGTTTTCTTATGAAGCGGGCTGTTTTCGTGCCCAATTATGAATTGGGTCAACCAGCCGTCCTCGTTTAAAAGCAATGTCGGTTTTGAAACATCAACCGGCAGGTCGAAAACGAGTTTAGTGGTGTAAGTCTCGCCCGGACGCAATGGCACCGTCAGGGGAGTTCCAGGATCTTCCGTTTGCCCCAGTGCCTTCGTACCACTCTCTGAAGGCTCGTACTTTCTTCCGTTAGCATCGACTACTCGGGCAAGTCGGGAATTGGGAGTGAGACTTGAGTCTCCGCGGTTGGGACTGATCGTGTCTTCATCGAAACGAGTCTTGATTGTTACGATGTTATAGAGTCCGTTGGCTGTCGATTGATTCGGGCCGCTACCAAGCGTCTTGCTTTGTCGCACGTCGACAACGGAATAAGCGAGGTGACAGTCGATCTCGCAGAAGTGTTTTTCCTGACCGCGGGCGAGCACGGTTTCAGTGCTCTTAAACGAGTAGAGCAACAGGAAGCCAACGTAGATTGTTGCCAGGAGAGTGACTAACCCCACAACAACCTTAGAGCCGAGGAGTTCACCCTTCATCACCGTATAGAGAAAAATCATACCAGCCGTGAAAAACAGCAGGCCGGTACCCAGGAAAGCCATCGCTCCTATCGGAGCGGCGAGATTCACATTTGTGAACATGTGATTTGCTCCTTGCAATTCAAAGTGTTGATTAATTCAAACAGCAACCTCGTCGCGAGCAAAGCGCTTTGCATTGCAAAGCGCCTGCTCAAAAAAAAGCGGCACTCCCCGTTAGCGATTTCGCATTTGCTGAATCAGCGTTTCCATGTGATTGAGATAGCTCTCGAGAGCCCGACGTCCCGACGCAGACAGTTTGTATTCGGTTTTGGGGACGCGGCCATCGAAAGACTTCGTGCACGTAACGTAACCCGCATCTTCCAACTTGCGAGCGTGCACGCTGAGATTTCCGTCAGTGGTGTTCATCAAGCTCTTTAGATCATTGAACGTAAGAGACTCATTCGCAGCAAGTGCGCTGACGATGCCGAGACGAAGCCGCTCATGGATCAATCGGTCTAACTCGGGCGCCAGACTCCTGTTCTTGGCCCCTTTGAGTTCGCGCAGGGCGCTCGTAGTTTGTTCTTTCTTGTTTGACACTTGCTTCAACGCAGAATTTTTAGCCACCGTACCTCCTTGCGATAATCACACCAAAAACAATGTGCA
The DNA here is from genome assembly GCA_035697925.1 of Pyrinomonadaceae bacterium. Taxonomy (GTDB): domain Bacteria; phylum Acidobacteriota; class Blastocatellia; order Pyrinomonadales; family Pyrinomonadaceae; genus PSRF01. The sequence goes on along the minus strand of DASSCG010000528.1, from coordinate 1,318 downwards.
GGCCTCCGAAGCCAGCTGCCATAAGAGCATTCGCAAACGCCGGGACAAACAGCGCGACAGCTCCTAGCCCCATGAAGCACAGACCCATAATAGGAACAATCGGAACTGAGAACATGCCTCCAGTTACGACGCCGGTTCCATAGAGCAGCAACCAAACCCCCGGAATGAAATCAATCAAACCAGCCCGGTATAGCACTATGGTCAGAAGACCGCCTACAAAGATTGGTGGCGAGAGACTAAAGGCAACCTTGCGACCGGGTCCTGACAAAAGTGGCAAATTTGCCGCGCGGGCTTTTCGATCCATCGACCAACCGGCAATTAGAAGCGAAACAACAGCTTCAGCGATCCACACAGCCAACCACGCTTGAAACGATGATTGGCGTGCGGCAATAAAAGCTGAAATAAGCGCTGTGCCACCGATTGCAACCTGGCCCCAACCGGAAATGCCGGTAAAAGCCGACGCGCGCTCCATCGTTTCGCGGATATAGCGGAGATTGTCCATGGCGCGCTCGTGCAGCGCCGGTGGCTGGTCGGTTTCAGAAGAAACTAAGCGTATCAGGCTCATCGGAACCGATGATAGGCGGAGACCGTTAGTTTTGTCAAGTACTTTGCATAGCAAAGCAGCTATCGGTCATATGTGGGCAGAAAAGCAAAAACCGGGGGTAAACCACCCTTCCTAACCCGCAAATTTACTCAAGTCGAGTCGACCACTCAGGGCCATTAATTTGCAGGTTGGGAAGGGTGGTTTACCCCCGCTGACTTTTCTTTCTTTCAAGCAGCGAGTTCTTATACAAGCTCAATCAGCACCGGTAAGGCTTCCTTAAATGGTCAAGGCTTGCTGCACCAAGGCAGCTTGCTCAGCCTGGTGAATCGCATAAGAGCCGGTTGCGGGGCTGGCTGATGCGGAGCGTCCGACGTAGATGGGACGCTCGCACGAGGAGATTAGTTTCTCCAATAGCGGCTCAACGAAAGTCCAGCCGCCCATGTTTTTTGGCTCTTCCTGCGCCCAAACTAATTGCTTGGCGTTTGGGTAACTGGCGATCACCTCGCGCAGGCGCCGCATTGGGAACGGATAGAACTGTTCTATTCGCACGATCGCCACGCGCGTTTCTTCAGCCTTTTTGCGGGCCTCCACGAGATCGTAAAAAACTTTTCCGCTACACAAGACAATACGCTCTATGGCCGTAGAATCTTGAACGTCCGTGTCATCGATCAGCGGATTAAACCCTCCGCCGGTAAGTTGATCCACCGAAGAAGTCGCGGCTGGCAGTCGCAGTAGACTTTTCGGCGTCATAATAATCAGCGGACGCTCGCCACC
>DASSCG010000527.1:0-4984 GCA_035697925.1 Pyrinomonadaceae bacterium | reverse complement strand
ACGAGGATACTAATCACCAAAAACACCGAGCCCACGAAGAGCAGGAGCTGTGGCCAACGCCGCACAGCGACGAGATAGAGTGTCGTGTAGGCGCCGCTAAAAATCAGCATCTGCCCAAAATCTTTTAGCGCAAAAAACGGTATGAACGGAATGATGGCCATGACGACCAGAGGCACGATGTCACGCGCCCTCGGTATGCCCCAATAGGTTTCAGCCAGATCCTTGTATCGAGCAGTTAGGATTCCGGCGAAGCCCACAAGGAAGGGAATCTTGGCAGGTTCCCAGGGAGTCATGTTGCCCAAACTCTTGCCGGCGCTGGACGTGAAGACAGCGGCGGCCAGAGGTAGAAGAGTCAATAAGACGATGATGAAGCTATTGCGCTGCAACCAGAGCAGGAAGCCATCTCGTACGCAGAACGAATACGCCAGCGCAAACCCTAAAAATGAGAGTATGGGAATCCACGTGTAGCTGGCCGTAATGGCATTCCAGAGTGTATAGGTTGCCTTGCGACGCGGTAGTTGATCGATATCGATAGGTTGTGCCGGCGTTGGAGGCAGCCCCATGATTTGTTTCTTCGCCGGGTCATAATTCTCCAGGATGTAACGGGTGCGGAGCGCCTCCATCTTCTCCTGACGGGCAGCGGATTTGTTGCGAGCGTTATACTCGGGATCGCTGTACAGACGGTATTGCACCAGCATACCCATAGAGAAGAGCAGGATCGCGGCAGTGAAGAGGATCCAATTGCCTGCAAACTTTTTAACGCGCGATAACCAGAGAAGCAGGACCACAATGGGGAAATACATCAGCAGGTCGCGTGCGGCTCCAATGACCGACGTCTCATAAACTCGCAAAAGGGCCGACCGATAGACTGCATAGTATCCCGTGATCTCAAAGCCGATAATTAATAGCAGCACGAAAAGATGTGACGACGCGCGATTTTTCATAATCAATCAATCAATCGAGTTGCTAGTTCCAACATTGTGATCCTTTCTTAGACTACAAACAATCACCTGGTTCCGGGCGCTACGCCTCGCTGTCGCGGAGGAACTCCCGGTGGCCTGCCAGCCGGCGTCCGCTGGTTCGCCGGCACATTGAAATAGCCAAGGTCCTTTGCCTTTAGAACCAACGCTGCAGCAATCGGCGCCGCTGAACGTGAACCGTAACCTCCGCCTTCTACAATCACCGCGATAGCCAACTGAGGCCGATCCAAAGGAGCGATACAGAGAAACCAGCCGTCAATCCGGGGATTCTGTTCATCCATTATGGTCTCTTCGTATTCCCGAATGATGTTCCCCTTGTTGTCTTTTTCAACCCTGTGTCTGGTCTTGGGCGCCCCGGTCTTGGCATCGTAAACGGGGACCACCTTTTGAGCGGTTCCGGTTTTCCCTCCAGTGACGATTCCGGCAGCTTTGACGGGAGCAAAAACACCCCTCGCGGTTCCACTCGAGCCGCCCGTAACACGACCCATAATCTCGCGCATTCTCTGGGCCGCTTGAGGTGTTACGACTTGTTTGAAAACTTCCGGAGGGCGATTAAGTTCGATCTTCGCCTTCATCAACTTGCCTTCCATGTTTCCGATAGCCGAGGCTGCAAGTGCCATCTGAAATGGTGTCATCTGGCCCGCGTAACCCTGTCCATATCCAATCAAGGCGAGGTCATAACGGGTTACTTGCTTTCCGGTTACTATCGTTGCTTCGCGCGGGGCCAGCGCACGCTTAACCGCCTCACTACTCGCATTCCACAGTTCTGGTTCCTTACGACCACGCAAAGCCTCTGCAGGCGTGTCGTAAGCTCCGATACCCAGTAACTGTGCTCCCTGCTTTAATCGCTCAGCACCCAACTTAACACCCATTTGTGCGAAGTATTGGTTACATGAGACCTCGTAAGCCACATCGATGCCTATTCGTCCGTGCACCTCACCCGGCCCCGCGTCGTCATAGATGACATTTGCGCCCGGCGCGGCGTAATACCCAGCTCCGCTGCAAACAAACTCCGTATCCTGCATGCCGGCGATAAAGGCTGCCGTCATCGTTACTGTCTTAAATGTCGAACCCGGAATGTAGTAAGCCCCCAGCGCACGGCTGACCAGCGGCCTATCTCTTTCATTAGCAGAAAGGCGAATCCAGGTGGTTTCATCCTCGACTTCTTTAAGGCTGTATGAAGGCTCACTGTAGAGTGCCAACACGTCCCCGGTTTGAGGATTTAGCACGACTACGGCTCCGTGTTTGCCCTTCAATTGATCAACAGCTGCCTGCTGCAGATCCCGATCGATCGTCAGGACCACATCGGTGTTTCCTTTGTTCTGAACGGTCCCACCATTGACCACCTGCAAAGCCTCAGGCAGGGCCCCACTTTGGACACCGAAGAATGCGCGCTCGATTCCCGGATCGCCCCGGTCTGAGCCGAAGAGGTGAGCCATCGCTTTGTCCATGGGATATTGCCTCGAGATGTTTCCACTCGAATCGCGACGATAGAACGCGAGAGCCCGATCCAGCTTTCCACTCCGATCCAATATCCACCCACGCAAGGTGGACTCAGAAAGGCGGCGATTGCGCAGATCCTTGTAAGAGAGTTCCTGAAACTTTTGGTTTTTCTCCTCGGCATAGTGGGCCCAATAGAGATGAAAGCCGAGCAAACCGAGAGCGAGCAACACAAAGAGCCAGCGCAAGGCTCGCAAGCCTCGATTAGTTGAAGTTGATCCAAGTCGCTTTTTTACTTCGGTAGGAAGATCTTCCGGGATGGCTAGAGCTGTTGTCCGCTGACGCCGCCGATTTCGAAAGAGGGACACCAGCAACAGCAGAATGATAAATGCAAATCCTCCAACATAGACGAGGGTGAGAAGCGCTGGCATCCTTTCGGGTACGTGAGGAGCAAGCGCGACTGGTGTTGGGGACTGCAGAAAGAAGAGTAGTGACATTTGGCGTGTTGTGGTCCTGGGCAGTGGTTCCGCTGACGATTAATCTTTTTTGAAACGCACTTCAATATCACCGAAACCGACTACGTCACCGGATTCAATTTGACGCGCCTCTCCATATGCGATTCGACGTCCGTTTATATAAGTGCCATTAGTCGAGCCGGTGTCGGCGACGAGCAAGGTTCCTTCGAAGTTCAACACTAGCGTTGCATGGATTTTAGAAACGCTGCTGTCGTTCAACGACAAGTCGTTGTCAGAGGCGCGTCCAACATTCAACCGTTTACCGCCTGGCTTGAAGATCAGTGGAACCTCAATTGTGGAGTCGCGACGCGTTACTCGAGCGACGATTGTCACGTCTGGCGCAGGTGGGGCGCCCTTTGGGATTTGGGGATCGATTGCGGCCCGTTTTGCCTCGTCCTCTTTTCGAAGTTCTTCCTCAAACTCGCCAAAAGTTGGGTCTACTGAAACGCCGGTGGTAAAAATATCGACCTCAGCTTCCACTTTGACAGGGCTAAGGGTACGGTATCGGTGGTCGTTGATATGATCTATGGCTTCAGCCAGAACTTCATGCTCGAGTTCCTTTAAGATCTCAGGCGGTGCCTCTGAATGAGTGCCCCATTCAACTTTGAGTTTCAGGTGATGCGGGGCGATTCGACCTTTACGGCCCTCGTCGCGCACCCGCTCGTCGATCAGACGTTTCATGCGATCAATCAGCTGGGAGGTGGTAAGTCCACTCTTCGGCTCAACCGTGCGGCCAAATTTTCGGTCAACTACGTCGCCCATGCTCTCGAGGACGCGACGAAGCAGGCGTTCGGGCAACGCTTCTTCCCGTTTCTTTTTTGGGATTGGCTTGAGCTCTTCGGTCATTTGCAGTTAATTACGCTTGCGGCAGTTACAGGTTCCGGATGCGACGTAGCACAGACTTTAGTCTGTGCCTCCCGTTCCGGCTATTACCAAACTAGGCTGGCATAAGATCACAGACTGAAGTCTGTGCCACTTCTGCAAAAAACGCAGCCCATTCATGAACTGCGTGAAAAGGGAACTAAGCTCCTTGGAACGGCGCTATTCTAGCTGAAACATCGGCGCGACAATAGGGCTGAGTTAAAAGCTAGCTTTAAAAAGGTTGTCTTTTGCAAAGCGCGGACCTGTCACGGGTTTCTTCGGCTCCAACGCAACGCCGCCTTTGCACTTAAACCGCAACCGTTGTGAACCTAAGCGCCGACAGGTCGTCACCCAACAAAGAGTTTGATCTTAAGGTCCGGTCAGTACAAATTCGCCATAAAACTGAGGTTCCTGGTTTAACTAATAGACCTAGGCGCACCACCTTAGTTAGCATTGATCACCAGCTCCAAGGAGGTACTTAACGTGAGTAATCCAGTTACCACACGGGCACGAGGTCAAAAATCGCACTGGAATACCTGGTTTAAGAAAAACGAGGTGCGACTTGGGTTTCGTCGAAGGCTCAACACCTCGCGCGACGCTCTCTTTGCCGCCACGTTCCTATTTTGTTTAGTTCAATCAGCGGCTGGGCAGGACTGGACTCAATGGCGCGGGCCGACACGCGATGGTCTGGTGCCTGCATCTGCGGTTCCAGCCGCTTGGCCTGAGTCTTTTCGTCGACTCTGGCGGGTAGAAACCGGCGAGGGTTACTCATCCCCAGTCGTCTCGCGCGGTCGCGTTTTCATTCACAGTCGTCTTGATCCAGAAGAGGTTGTAACGGCAATCGATCTTAGTAAAGGCGAGATCGTTTGGCAGCAGAAATACCCGGCGGCTTTTCAGAAAAACCAGTACGCCGTCAACATGGCAAAGGGGCCAAATGCGACTCCACTTGTCATCGGCGATCGGCTGTTCACGCTTGGCGTGACTGGCGTTCTGATTGGGTGGGACGCCGCCAAAGGGAAACAACTCTGGATCAAAGACTTTTCTAAGACGGTCGATACGTCAAAGCTATTTTGTGGTACGGCGGCCTCACCACTAGCAACCGGCGGTTTGCTCGTGGTGCAAGTAGGCAGTGATGTACATGGTGGTCAGATCCTGGCTGTTGACCCTGCTACTGGAGCGCAAAAATGG
>DASSCG010000526.1:0-2812 GCA_035697925.1 Pyrinomonadaceae bacterium | reverse complement strand
ATGGCGAAATACATTTTGGCTATTGATGCAGTCCGTAGAAAGTTCTTCATTCTCATTTCCCAGATCGGAATCAGGTACCGCGACAGCTGGTTAAGCGTTCACGAGATCGGCACGCTCGAAGGTGACCGTGATTTCGACGTGAAAGCTGGAGACCGTATGCCCTATTTTCTGGTCGATGGAAAGAGCATCTATGACCGTCTACATGAACCGAAGTTTCACTTGCTGACTTTCTCGGACGGGTCAAAACAGGAGGGTGATTTAACTGACGCTTCTGAGACTGATGTTGACGAGCAGGAGCGGTATGGTCAGCTAATCGATCATAGCGTGATTCCACTCTTTCCTAACATTGCCTCAATCTTTGGCACGAACAAGTCCTTCCAACTTCTCTTGAGACCTGACAATTACATAGCCTTCATTTCTCCGGATATGCTGCCTGGTCCCCTCACAACCTACCTAAACCGCATCTTTGGAGGACGAAATTAGTCTTACGAGACAATATCCCCACTACTTCTGCCCGGTGATTTCAAACCGATAAGTTGCGCAGAGCGCTACCATGGCTGCTACGGCAAGTATCCCCGGTGCAAGCAACGGATTTCCGCCCTGCAAGCTTCTCTTGATCAGCCGGGAAGTAGAAGCGCCCGGATTTATCTCACGCTCAAGGGCGAGGTTGCCGGCGACGTGTTGGTAGATCCCGAACAGAGTGCCCAGCATTATCACGATCATGCAAACGCGGAGAACAACCACGGTTATGGGTTGAATTCTAAACAACACGATTATCGACGTCACTGATCCGGCTGCGGACAAGAAGAACGGTATCCACTGGAGCCATCCGTCAGTGTGATTAACGAGCCATAACTCAATAATGGCTCCTCCAAAGAGAAGCACTGAAAGCAAAAGCAGGAAGCGTCGAAGTTGTCGCAATACCTCCGTTGCATTCGATGGAGACTTCACTACACTTCGGCCGTAACTCATGGTTGGGCCAGATAGGCTTTCCCAGTTTCCAGTTCGTCGGCCGAAACCTTGTCCTTGAGCTTCGTTAGGAAAGCATCAGGCGACGAATATGGCCGGGCGGTGATTAGCTCCTGCGCTTCGCTGGCATCAAGACCGGGAACTTGCTGAAGCGTCGCGGCGTCGCTTTGATTTGGATCAATGGGTACGAAAATGTATTTTTCGTACTCAGCAACCTGATTCGCATCGACATACTTCCCAATTTCTCGCCGGAATTGCTGAATACTCTTGTAGGGTCGATACTCCTCGAACTCGTGCACCATACGATTCCCCAGGTTTGGAATCGCGCGCAGGAAATCGGCTGACGAAGCGGTATTAATATTAAGCTTCGCGGCGGGAGCGCTGCTGGCGGCTGGAGTAGTTGCTGGACTTGCGGTTGAGTACGCATTTGTATTGGCCGTGTTTGTTTGGCGATTGTCTACGCCAGAACTACATGCTGCGTTCACAAATACCAGTGTCAATGCCAAAGACAGAGGTGTATATACAGAGATCATTTTCCGAGTGATCATCGCTCTCCTTTTAAAAACTAGTTGTTTTTGGGGGTCGGCAAAGTATACCGGGTGAAGAGCTACCCTCCTAGCTCCGGATAGAGAATTAGACCAGAAATGACTGGCCAGTTGCTTGACAGTCCATACAGGCGATGTTTCAATAGCCACGGAGCAGACGTGGTGAGTTAAGGCGACTTGCGGCCACGTAAAATAATCCGCTAAACAGCATCGACGAGTCTTCAATAAGACTAATCGAAAAAGGGTTTGAGGAAAGCCCCGCGTGTTTAGCGCGGGGCTTTTGACATTTCCAATTGCCGATTGCCGATTGCCAATTGCAAACGCCCTCTGGGGAGACAATTGGCGATCGGAAAACAAAATCGGCAATTGGAAATCGGAAATCGGCAATGTGAGCATGTCCAACTTTCTCGACACATTAAAAGAACGGATCGTCGTTTTCGACGGCGCGATGGGAACCAATTTACAGGTTCAAAATCTTACGTTGGATGATTTTGGTGGACTACGTTTCGAAGGTTGCAACGAAAATCTTCTGGTAACTCGGCCTGACGCTGTTGAGAAGGTGCACTCCGCATTTCTCGAAGTGGGCTGCGACGTTATTGAGACCAACTCTTTTAACGGCACTCCGGTGGACTTTGCCGAGTACGACATTGAAGACAAAGCCTATGAGATGAACGTACTCGCGGCGCGTCTCGCGAAACGGGTCGCCAGCGATTATTCCTCTCAAGCCAAACCACGTTGGGTAGCCGGCTCGATGGGCCCTGGACGAAAACTCCCAACGCTGGGCCATATAAAATTCGTTGATCTAAAAGCTGCCTATCGCGAGCAGGTTCGAGGGCTAGTCGACGGGGGCGTTGACCTTTTAATAGTTGAAACCTGTCAGGACCTATTGCAGACCAAAGCCGCGCTGTCGGCGATCTTTGAACATTTCGAAAGTGCTCGTTTGCGTCTGCCAGTTATAGCGCAGGTGACGATTGAAGTGTTTGGAACGATGCTCAATGGCACTGAGATTGGTGCGGCATTAACTGCTCTGGCGCCTTATCCCATCGATGTGATCGGAATGAATTGTGGAACAGGCCCTCGGCACATGACCGAGAGTATCCGTTACCTTTGTGAAAACGCTCCCCTGCCAGTATCGGTTCTTCCTAATGCCGGCTTGCCTTCAGTTGTGGAAGGCAAGATGCACTACGACGAGACACCTGAGACTTTCACCGCTCAGCTTATTCACTTCGCCGCAGATTTTGGGGTCAACATTGTGGGCGGATGCTGCGGCACGACTCCTTCCCATCTAAAGCTGGTGG
>DASSCG010000525.1:0-5377 GCA_035697925.1 Pyrinomonadaceae bacterium | reverse complement strand
TTGCCGTTCTCCGATGGCTTGATGAACAAGAGCTGAGGCCACTGTTGAATCAACTCCCCCGGAGAGACCCGACACGACGCTTCCCTTTCCATTCAACTGCTCGCGAATGCGAGTGGTTTGCTCCTCAATAACAGCAGCAGGCGACCAATCCCCGCGACATTCGCAAACCGAAAAGAGGAAGTTGCGCAGCACCTGAGCGCCGAGTGGCGTGTGGGCGACTTCTGGATGAAACTGAACTCCGTATATTCCACGGCCAGAATCTTCAAACGCGTTCAGCGCATCATCGGTGATCGCGGTTACTTTGAATCCCGGCGGTACGCTGGTGACGTGATCGCCATGACTCATCCATACGTCCATCTCGCCGGGAAGACCAGTTAACAGACGGCTGCTTGCGTCGGTTATCTTCAGTCGAGCATAGCCAAACTCACGGCTGGGAGAGGATTTCACTTCGCCGCCCATTTCAAAGGCCAGCACTTGGAACCCGTAACAGATCCCAAGCACCGGGCAATTTACACTCTCCACAAGATCAACTGCGGGTTTGGGTGCACCATCCTGATAAACAGACGCAGGACTACCCGAAAGAATTATTCCTCTTGGAGCATGTGCCGCAATTTTTTGGGTTGAAGAACTGAAGGGCAGAATTTCGCAGTAGACCCCTGCCTCACGAATGCGTCTGGCTATGAGTTGTGTATATTGGGATCCAAAGTCAAGTATGATAACGGTTTCGTGATGATTGGAACTAGTCAAGAAATATAGCCTCTGATAGTTTTTCTTGCGTCTAACACTAGGATTAAATTAAGAAGTCGTGGATTATACTTTTCGCATCACAATAACTCAAAACCTCTGAGTCACTATCTTTCGTATGGTAGTTAGAGCACATTGATACAATATGCCGACCATTACATTGTCTAAGAAGACAAGTTTTTTCCTGTTCATTTCTTTTTTAGCAGCGTTGGCCGCCCAGGCCGTGCCTCATCGTGTTGCCACCCAGATAGCGCTTTCCCAGCCCTTAACCATCCGATGGCGTTACGACTCGAACCTAACCCTGAATCTAACGCCTGCATTTGACGAAGAGCGAATCTATCTCCCACTTGCAGGTGGACGAATCGTGTCGCTGATTGCCCGAGATGGACAACTCAATTGGAAGGCAGAAATGGGAGGAGAGCTCTCCGCTTCGCCAGTCGCTGACGACCGAGCCGTTTATGTGGCTTCGGAAACAGGACCAGAAGGCGGGCCCGAAGCGGGGGTTCGGCGCGCAACCGGGACCCTGCGGGCCCTTGGTCGCGATGGTGGTGTAACCCAATGGATGCGGACGTTGGAAAAACCTGTGCAGGGAAGCTTGTCAATCCATGGCAACAAACTGTTTGCCGGAGGTAGCGACGGGCGATTTTACGCTTTTGACAAAGGCACAGGCGATGTAGTCTGGACCATCAATTACGGAGGGCGTTTCAATTGCATTCCAGTAATAAGTAACCTAAAAGTCTACGCCGGTAACGACGACGGAAATCTCATCGCCATCGACGAAACCACTGGAAAGCTATTGTGGCGCTATCGCACCAAGGGGCCCGTTCGTGGTCCCGTAGCCGTCGCGCACGACGTGGTCTATTTCGGATCTGGCGATGGTTATCTTTACGCGGTGAAGGCCGTCGACGGTCATTTGCTCTGGCGTAAGCGCACCGGGGCGGGTGTTGAAGCAGTAGCCCTAGTTGATAACGCGCTTCTGGTAGCTTCACTAGATAATTTTGTGTATCGGTATTCTTTGAATGGCGGCCGCGTATGGAAACGGCAGCTTCCGGGAAGGATATCGGCTCAGCCGCTGACTGCCGAGGACGGCGCTTTGTTTACACCTCTCTCCAGCCCAGCCGGAGTGGTGCTCGCACTGCGAGATGGGCGGCAGGTAAATTCCTTGCCAACGGGTGAGGAAATAACGACATCGGCTTCGCCAATCGCGGTGGGCGATGCGGTGCTTTTAACTACAGAGCATGGCTTCCTGGCCTTCGCACAGCCCAAAGAAAGCCCAAAAGCGATTACGTCTGCTCCGCTTCAATTTTTGTTTCGCTGAGCTCAGGACGCTTCCGAAAAACTGCTATTACACGAGAGAGCAATCCGTGCAATATGTAAGCAGTTACGAGTAGCAGCAGGACTTGGCGGGAGTAAAGGAAGATCAGCATACCGACGCCTACAGCAAATATGATGGTGCGCATGCTGCGGCTGCGGGTTCCGACTGTTTTAAAACTCGAGAAACGGAGTGTGCTGACCATTAGCAGGCTGAGCGATCCAACCAGGGCCATGAGAAGCACTGCGTAGATTTTCGCTCTTTCTGGTCCATAGTAGAGCAAAGGCAACGGCTTGAAGTGAATGATGGCAGCTATCAGGCCACCGGCGACGGGAATAGGCAATCCAACAAAACTCTTCTTATCGACTTTTATTGTGCCCTCAGCCAGAATGCGTGGCCGCGACGCTTGAACATTGAAGCGGGCCAGTCGGAACCCTCCGCACATCAGGTACATAAACGATAGAAACCACGCCAGCTGATGTAAGTCGCTCCCTTCTTTCAAACTCGCGCCAAATCCCCACACATAGGCCAGCACTGCGGGAGCCAAACCGAAGGTAACCACGTCCGCGATAGAATCGAGCTGAACTCCAATCTCAGTGGTAGTTTTGGTCATCCGAGCAATTCGACCATCGAGCATGTCAAACAAAACCGCCCACCCGATTGCCTTCGCCGCATTGTCGAGGTAAGTAGAAGCGTGAATAAGATCTTGCTCGCTGCCGCCAATGAACTGGAAGCCACGCACTGCGGCCATCACAGCATAGAAGCCCATACCAATATTGGCAGCTGTAAAGACCGAAGGGATCAAATAAAGTCCCTTTTTAAGGCCGCGTCGTTCCGGATTTTTTGAGGGTTGATCAGAATGCAAAATCGATTACCTCTATCTCTTCAAGCGACCAATAATCGTTGTTCCACCCTTGACTCGCATACCCCGAGTGACTGAAACCTCGACAGATGCTGGAACTATAACATCAGTGCGCGAGCTGAACTTTATCAACCCAAACCTTTCTCCTAAAGCTAAGACCTCGCCTTCATGCTTCCAGCAAATAATTCGTCGGGCAAGGATACCCGCAATTTGCTTGCATACAATCGTTATCTTGTTTCCTTCAATCGTGAGCGCGTTCTGTTCATTAACAAGGCTCGCTTGCTCGTCAGTTGCCATCAAAAACTTGCCCTTAGTGTAGGCGACATCCGTTATTTTCCCGGCAATCGGGGAGCGATTGATGTGAACATCCAGGGGCGATAGAAAGATACTTATGAGAGTTGACGAGTCATCGCGGTCCGGCGCCAGTTTCGTAACCCGAGTAATTCTGCCGTCAGCGGGAGCAACCAAGACATCGGGATCTTTCGGGGGATCTCGTTTTGGATCTCGAAAAAAGAAAGCCATAAAGGCGGCGAGTAAGAAAAACGGAAGCGCAACAAACCAATAACCGAGGGCCAACAAGATTATGAATAACAATGCGGGCGCCAGGATATAGATAATTCCTTCGCGGGCTATTCTCAAACGTTTATTCGGTCCTTAACACCTTATGCATTTAGTCAAAATGCTCAGGCTACACAAAAGGGGACGCGTACGATACAACCCACGTCCCCTATCATCTCGAACCCAAAGAAGGTCGCTGCTGTAGCGAAATTAATGGTCCAAGCTATTAGTCTTTTGGTACTGCAAGATAATCGAGTACATCTGGTCTTTAAGAGCAAGCTTTTTCTTCTTCAGGGTAATCTCTTCCAGTTGTTCTTCGTCACTGGGATAGGTGAGAGCTGAAAGTTCACTGAGTCGCTGTTCGTATCGAGTGTGTTCGCGGGCTAATTCACGAAACTCAGGATCCCGAGTCATCAGCTCTTCCTTTAGGCTATCCGTAGTTACAGTGTCCATTGGCGTGCGTGTCTCCTTTCAGACGATGAACTTGTGGATTGGTTGGGTGGGTTGACGGGTTTCGGGGAAACCACCATTGAAATGTTCAGGCACGAAAAAATGGTAGCCCAATTAACCACGCGAATCAAGCACTCTTGTTCAGTTCGGAACTCATAATCAGGGCGTCCTCGACCGGGGCTGAGTAGTACTTCGGACGTCGCCCCACACACTGAAAGCCACACTTCAAGTAAAGTGCCTGTGCCAGGGCATTTCCAGCCCGAACCTCTAAAAATGCAGCGCTGGCCTGAAGCTGCCGTCCCTCTTCCAATATTTGCCTTAAAAGCGCGCTGCCGATGCCTCGCCGCCGATATTCGGTCCGCACAGCAACGTTATTGATATGAAGTTCATTGGCTGCCTGGCGCGCCACAATATACCCTGCGATTTCATCAGATTCCGTTTGTTCAAGTGGGCGGGAGACCCGCGCTACAAGCATCAATTCTCGATTATTACCTTGTAGCTCCGCGTAGTAAGCCGCCCAACCCCAACGACTCAGGCCTGAACGCTCCTCGATTTCCACGACTTCCAGAAGGTCGTGTTCGGTCATTGGGGAGATGAAAATAGCCTCCGAAGAGTCGGGGTAGGCAGTCTGGGCTATCGGCATTTCAACTCTGCATCCGAAGGACGGACATATATGGCCGCTAACGACAATGGATCAGCGACCTCGTTATTCTCGAACTTCTGTAGGGCCAGTACGGCTATGGCCTGACTAAGGTTATTCCCCATCGGAGCCACGACCCAGCCTCTTGCCGGGATCCCTGTTTCCTGGATCTCTCCGTAGAAATCAATTCCCTTTTGAAGTGCGTAGGTCTGCAGAATTTCTCGGTATCGATGTGCGCCGGCTCCTGCCCACGTCAGGGTCTCGACCCCTAGATATTTTTCCAGCACTCGCTTCGGAGGTAAATGTGCGGGCTCATCAAGCGCCGTTACCCTTCCATCTGTTGAGACAGCCAGCAACTGTGAAAACACCTCTCCTCGACCGGCAGGTAGCAGCGCAACAGTAGCGGGCGAGGTTCCAGCGGCATAAGCGACAGCATGGAGAGTAGGTATGCCAATACAAGGAATTTGAAGAGTCGAAGCCAATGCTTTCACTGTAGCCAATCCAATCCGCAGCCCGGTAAAACTCCCTGGACCTGCTGCGGCAGCCAGTAAATCTAAATCATTTAGCGAGACTCCTGTTTCGCGCAAACTATCATTGATGTCATTTAGCAAACTGTTCGAGTGTGAGATAGAAGGATCGCCGACACGCGTAGTCAGAAGTGTATTGCCTCGCAGTAGACAGACACTACCACCCATATTTGCTGTATCGATACTCAGAATTAAGGGCGTCTTATCCAAGTCTTTAACCGCTGAGAGAAATACAAAGGCTGAGTGAAAACGATTTCTTTCACTCAGCCTTTGATGCAGCCAGG
>DASSCG010000524.1:0-7012 GCA_035697925.1 Pyrinomonadaceae bacterium | reverse complement strand
ATCAATTCATGCAGGTAGATGTTCTCTACTTCTGCAAGCGCCGCATCGATTGACCGGCCGCGGCCGAGGTCGAGCGCTTTTCTGGTCATCTCCAGACTCACCGCCGAAAGCTCCCGCAACTTGGAAAGTATCTCAAGAAGTTTTGGCTCGAGCTGTCCTCCAGGCACGAGGTGATTTACAAGTCCCATTCTCGCTGCTTCTTGTGCGTCGATCAGCTCTCCTGTCAGGATTAGCTCGCGAGCGCGTTTGTCGCCGATGATCCGTGGCAGAAGCACGGCCGCTACCGGCGGAAAGACTCCAAGCTTAATCTCCGGTTGGCCGAAGCGTGCTCGGTCCCCCGCTATCACAATGTCACATGCGGACACCAATTCGCATCCACCGCCTAGCGCTGAGTTTTCTACCAGGGCAATCGTGGGCCGGGAAATTTGTTCAAGGGCCCGGAAGATTGCATGAAAAGAGTCGAGCATCTGAAAGATAGTTCCTTCCAAGTGCTCTTCGATGGCCACACCGGCACTGAACGCCCGACAATTCTTATCGGCGTCGAATACGATGGCTACGAGTTGGCGTTCCTGCGCACAGGCGGCGAGCGCCCGGCCAATCTCGCGCATCATTGCGATGTTGAAAACGTTCAGCGGTGGGCGCGCAAAAGTGATGCGGGCGACGCGTTCGTCCACTTTGAATCTAATATTTTCGTAGTTGCTGGGCATGAAGGTTGGTTCTCAGCCAAGGTCACTCATTGTACGTGGTTGCCGGTTATCAGTGTAAATAAAGTTTTTCGACGTGCGGGGCGCCACTGACAAGTCTCTTACTTACTCAGCGCGGTGCCTAGCCACGATTGATAAATCTGCTTCTGCTCAGCGGTTGGGTTATCAACCGCTACGATCCGGTAAGGCGCATCGATTGTGCCCCCGAGTCTTAGTGGTAATGAGCTGAGGTCATCAAACCGGAAGATGGTTAAATTAGCCAGGTCGCCCGGCTTCTTTTCAGCTAGACGGGCGGCGAAAAACTCTCTCGTTACCCGGCGGTTGTCGAGGGCGACGATCTGATCACCAGTATTCAATCCCTGTTCGTATGCAGGGGAACCAGCGTAGACCCGACTGACCACCAAACGGTCTCCTTCTTGGGCCAGATCGGCACCCAGATAAGCTTTTTCAACTGGTTTCTGAGTTCCGCTAACGCCGGTTGTGTCCAACCTCAACCCTGCTGCGGCTAACGATGCATTGTAATCAAGTTCCTCTCGCCCCCTGATGTACTTAGCAAAAAAGGCCTCCAAACTTGCACCGGCCATCAACTCGCTGACTTTCTGAAAATCCGGTGGAGTGTAATTGCGGTCCTTCTTGTAGAACTCGGTATAGAGATGACGCATAACGTCATCCAGCGATTTTGTTCCTTTGCTAAGTTTGCGAATCTCCAGATCGAGTAACAACCCGATAATCGCACCCTTGTCGTAATAGCTCACTTGCGAGTTTATGGAGTTTGCATCCCGCCGGTAGAATTTGATCCAGCTATCGAAGCTTGCCTCCTCTGCGGTCATCACCCTGCGGCCGGGGGTCTTCTGCAGATCCTGAAAAGACTGGGCTGTCACCGCGAGTAATTCCTTATCGGTCATAAGGCCCGCGCGTCGCAGAATCATGTTCTCGTAGTAACTTGTAATGCCCTCAGCTACCCACAGAAGTTTTGTGTAATTTTCTTTTGTATAGTCAAAAGGACCCAGCGCGTCTGGACGAAGGCGTTTAACGTTCCACAAGTGATAGTACTCATGCGCTACCAGGGTGAGGAAGTTGCGATAACTTGACTCGGGTTTAAAATTGAAACGACCAAAGCTAAGTGATGTTGAGTTGAGATGCTCGATGCCATCGCCACCAGTCGCTCGCAGGTGCAGGAAAAAGGTGTAGTCCTTGTACGGAACTTCTCCACCCATCAGCTCAACCGAGGCCTCAACGATTTTCTGCACGTCGCGTCGCATTCGGTCGGGCTCGTAGTTACCTTCACCGTCAATGACTATGCGATGCGGAACGCCTTTGACGTCGAAGGAAAGCGTCTTGAAGCTGCCGACTTCGACCGGCGAGTCGTAGAGGATGTCGAAGTTTTCAGCTCGAAAAGTGTTTCTTGGTCCCGGAATGGCAGGAAGTGCGGTGGCTACTCTCCACGGCTCTGGCGCCAGAATCTGCAGTGTTGAGGGCAGGTTAAGCTGACCCTCCAAGTGCATAAGCAGTGCGGCATTGTTCCAAAAAGCGTGATCGGAATTCAGTTGATTGGTTCGAGCCGATAGCTCATTCGCGTAGACCCGATAGTTGGCTTTCCAGTCACGGGAGCCATTCGTGGCTATACGCCAGGAGTTCTTGTTGATCTTTTCCCACTGCAAAGCTGCTCCGCCCGCATCAACTGCAGCGAAATCCTGGACGTGTCGTGCAAACTCACGCACTAGGTATGACCCAGGCGTCCAAACCGGCATAACCAGCACTTCCGATGATGGCGCTGCTACTGCGGGCGCACGCTTCACTCGTACCTCAACCTCGAGCATGTGCGTGTGTGGTTTCAGCATTGAAACTATGAATGAAATTTCTGGTACCGAAGCTTTCGATTGGGCGGGTTGAGCTGAAACGGAACCAACCCCCGCCAATATGAAAAGTGCCAACCGCAGTGCGTAGTAGTGTCTAGTGAGCATCTTGTGCAACCCTTACGACCGAATGTATTTGTTTGAACGGATGTTACTACGAACCATGATGGGCAGTCTAAATTGAGGCATCAAGGATGTTTGGAGTAAACCATAACTAGCGCATTAACATCCTTGCCTCACTTGTCTTTGCTCCGGAGGGGCAAAATGTTTATAGCTTTGCCTCAAAAAGTATGAGTCGACCGCTCTCTCATTCACATCGGGGCTTCAGCCCAGTGACAAGAGGCATGGGAAACCTGGAACCGTTTTAACGGTTTGAGCTTGCTGTTATGAGGCTGAAGCTATTTGAGCACAGAAAGTTACCTGCCGAACCGCACGAGAAACCGTTGAAACGGTTCTCTAATTCTCCAGTGCGCTTTAACACCGGGCTGAAGCCCGTTGTGACTGAGACGAGACTTTTGAGGCAAAGCTATAAACATGCTGCTTCTCTGGAGCAAAGCAGTGAGCCAAGTATGATGCTGCCATAACTAGCAGGCTACGTCGCCGTTTTATCGCCTTTCATCTTGCGGACAATCTTTGGCTACGGACGACATTTCAGTGGAGATAATCTAATATCCTTTCCTCGCTCTAAAAAACAGCTTAAAAGGGGACATGCATGTTCCGTAAACTCATCGCCACTTCACCCAATTGGGTGACTATTCCGATTCGACTCGCCCTTGGGTCAGTGATGATTGGTCATGGCGCACAAAAAGTGTTGGGAAGTTTTGGAGGTCCCGGATTCGAAAAGTTTGTATCCGGAAACACTCCCTTCGCCTTCATGAAGCCCACTTGGTTCTGGCTGGGTGCCGCTGCCCTTTCGGAGTTGGTGGGAGGATTATTAATTGTGATCGGACTGTTGACTCGCGTGGGAGCCTTCTTTGTCGCCTGCACGATGCTCACGGCAATAGTTGGAGTACATTGGGGGTTCTTCTTCGCTCCCCGGGGATTTGAGTATCCCCTATCGCTTCTGGGGATGGCTTTTGCACTGTTGATTGCAGGGGGCGGTATGGCTTCAGTCGATCTGGCGCTTTCGCGTAGTTCAGGAGGCCGAGGCCGGCGAAGATAAAGAGATTTCAAAATTTCGATTTTAGATTTTTGATTTTCGCTATGGAGGGACTGGCCGCCCGGCCATGCGAGTGATCAAGAATCAGCAATCAAAAATCTAAGAACCAAAAATCTAAAATCAAATTCATGAAGCGTTCTCCTCTCGTCGTAATCTTCACCACAGTCTTCATTGATTTGCTGGGATTCGGCATAGTCATCCCGGTGCTTCCGTTCTACGCGGAAGGCACTCAGTTCAATGCCACACCTCGCACGGTCGGCCTCCTCTTTGCTTCCTATTCAATCATGCAGTTGCTGTTTTCCCCGGTCCTGGGAAGGCTCTCTGATAAATATGGCCGGCGACCTGTGCTTTTGATTTCGATCATTGGCACAGGAATCGGATTTCTCATTCTCGGTTTTGCCACCACGCTTTGGATGCTTTTCCTTGGAAGAATTCTGGATGGAATTTCGGGCGGAAACATTTCCACAGCGCAGGCTTATATTGCGGACATCACTACCAAAGAAGATCGGGCTAAAGGTATGGGGTTGCTGGGCGCAGCCTTCGGACTCGGCTTCATCTTTGGACCAGCTCTGGGCGGCATCCTCAGCAAGTGGGGAATTCACGTCCCGTTTCTCTTTGCCGCTGGAATGTGTTTCGCGAATGCCATTCTGCTTTATTTTACTTTGCCGGAAACTGTAACACCGGACCACCCGGCGAGAATTTCCGCCGCAGGCGGGCGCGGATTCAAGCAATTGCTCGAGTCGCTCAAGCAGCCGCGTCTGGGTTTTGTGCTCACCATATATTTCCTTTTCATCGTTGCCTTTTCGATCATGACCACGTCGTTTTCACTTTATACGATGTTTCGCTTCGGTTATGACGCGCATCACAATGGGTACTTGTTTGCCTACGTGGGACTTATTGCCGTGATAATCCAGGGAGTATTGATTGGGCGGCTTGTAAAAAGATTCGGAGAACTTTGGCTGGTGATCGTAGGGGCGTTGTTTTTTGCGGTGAGCTTGTTTGCCGTGCCTTTTGTTGGACCAAATGCCGGTGGCTTGCTGGCACTGCTTATTGGCGGTGGAGTCTTCTCCCTGGGGAACTCCTTGTCGACGCCGGCTTTGAACAGCCTCGCGTCCAAAAGCGTGGGGCCTGCGGAGCAGGGAAGCGTGCTGGGCGTTACTCAGTCAGTCGCGAGTCTGGCGCGTGCGGTAGGTCCTTCAATTGCGGCGGTCTTGATTCATAGCAACTCTCCGGAAATGGGAGCGGATGGAGTGCAGCATTACATGAGCGACCATTCACTGTTTGTAACGTTCTGGACAGGATCTGTAATCATGTTTTTTGCTTTTCTGCTTGCGGTCTATTTCAGAAGAGTCCACGCCCCTGAGTACTCTGAGAGCGATGCAGTCGCGGCTGCGTAAATGGCGGCACTTGAGGAGCCCTCCTTAACAGTCGAGCTCCTGCCCCGCTCGCTACGCTCGCGGCTTTTTAGCAGCGGCTAAAGGACCAGATAGAGCGCGTCGGTGCAGTAACCCGACTGTCAACGAGGGCTCTTCAAGGGTTAGAGAAAGGAGGGCTCTTCAAGATGGGTTAAAGAAGCCTGCGGATGATGTAGAAGATCAAACTGATTGCGAGGGAAATAAGCAGCATCGAAACGATAGGTACGTAGACATGCACGCGCTCGCTTTCGTATTTCACGTCACCCGGGAGGCGGCCAAACCAGTTGAGCCCTCCCAAATAAATGAGTAAGCCAATCAGTATCAGGCAAGCGCCACCAACAATAACAGCTATGCCTACCGAGCGATTCATTTCTGGTCCGCCCCACTCCCTGACGCCACGACGGGCACGCTGCGTCTGATCTCTTCGCGAATATCTTCAAATGTTAATTCGCAAAGCCGGCCACCACTAAATAGCTCGTTGTTCGTTACGTCCGCGATTGCAAAGGGCGGCTTGGTAAAACTGTCCAGCTCCGCGTCACTCTCAAAACCTACCTCGGCCAGGACTAATCCAAATAGATCACCGAGAAACATGTCGATCGTAAACTTCCGGCCTTCCCATTCGAAGGGATAACGGTTTTTGCGGATCTCGTTGGCTTCAAACACCGATAAGATCTCGTATTCAGCGGCGTTGAGATAGGTGTTAGTGATGGAAGTACGTGAGAGGTCCGCGGGGTTTGGGGCAAACTTCTGGGTAAACTTGACGGTCCATTTGTTTGTCTTAGGGTCTCTCACCTTACGTATCCTCAGGCGCGTTCCGGTAAGGTAATTGTCGGTTATTTGCACGTGAGGATCAGCCCGAGTTAAACCATCCGGCAAATCCTGCAAAAGGTAACGTCGCTCTAATTCGAGTCGCGCATACTTGCTCTCCGGAAGGATCGTGTTCTGGTCTGTTAGTTTCGCGACACCCATGGATCTTTCAAGTCCTTTTAGTGAAATTGGTGCTTGGTTGTGATTAGCCAGATGATGCCGCTAAACGAAATTGTTTTCAAATCTGTGTTATGCCTGCACCGTGACTCAGTTTTGGCAAGGCCAACTGCTTATTGACATGGCGGCCAGTTTTGTCATAAAAGCTCCTGCGTTCCCACACCATCCCCTAAGAGTTTTACCTAAGCCCCACTTTATCCTTCGTCAACAGCCATCAAGGGTTTAATTCATCTTATGAGCGTCCCGGCAAAGACTTTTGTCTTTCTTGTACTCGCGTTTCTTGTTTCGCTCACCTTCGCATGCAATCGAAAGCCGCCATCCCTCGAAGCGCATGATGTGATCGATCGACGCGTTAATGTGCCGATGACTGAACCTATCAGTCGAGACCTCGCTGCCATACGCGAGCGTGGATCGCTAGTGGTCTTAGCCCCATATAACTCGACTACATATTTTATTTATCAGGGAGAACCGCTGGGCTACGAGTATGAATTGCTCCAAGCTTTTGCCAAAGATCAAGGCGTTACTTTGAAGATTATTGTGGTGACGGATCCCAAAAGCCTTTTGCCTTTGCTCAATAGCGGCGATGGCGACCTTGCCGCCGCCCGTTTGATCCCTACGCCTGAGAGCGAAGCAGTAGTTTCATTCACCCGCGCGCTCTACTACACGGAGCCGGCCCTGGTGCAGCAAGCTGAGCCGCCGTCAAAAGCTGGGGAAGGTGCGGAGAAAGCACTCGAGCCAGGTCCCGCTGATCAGTTACCCGAAACGGATATCGAGGCGCGATTGATTACGAAACCATCTCAGCTGGCAGGCAAGGCTGTGAACCTCCCTGAGAAGTCTCCTTACCACCGGACTCTTATTGAATTGTCTGATGAAATCTCGGGCGACGTTCACGTG
>DASSCG010000523.1:0-4515 GCA_035697925.1 Pyrinomonadaceae bacterium | reverse complement strand
CACGTTAGGCGCGCTATTACTGATCCGCAAGCCAATCCCGTACGGCAGAAAAGCAAAAGGGACTTCAACCGCTCGCGATTGAAGCCCCCTGAAACGTTTTTCGCGATGTCACATCCCTGGAGAATTGGCTGGCCCAAAATCCCCGGCCGTCGGGCTCTGTGTTCTCACTCAGAATTGTTCTCATGGTCATTAGTCCTGTGCTGTGTTTTCACGACGCTGCGCGATGTGCCATAAGACGCCGGACGGATCTACCAGATAACCGACGCGAAGTCCCCAGGGTTGCATTGCCGGGGGCTTGGGCGATGGCACGCCGAATCGATCCGAAAGTTCCAGTGATTCGAGGTGCGACCACCACGCGTCCAGATCGTCGACCATCAGTTGCATCATAAAATTTGCAGCCCAGTCTTCCTGAAAGTATCTCTGCAGAATGAACCCACCTGAGCCGGCATTGAAGATGGCGACCTCGCCGTCGAGGACCTTTTCAAATCCGATGGCTTCGTAGAATCGCTTGGACAGATCGAAATCCTTTGCGGGCATGAATGGACGCGCCAACTCGGTCCCTGTGGGTATGCTGCTCATCTTCAGGTTCTCCCTCTCATGTTCCGCCCAAGCGCAGGCCGAATAGGATCACGAATAATAGATCTCCAAAGAACCAGGCCTAGGCAGGAGACACTCGCAACGGAATGCTATCGGCATTGCTCCTTCTATACCGCTCAAGCTCATCCTTTGTAATTCGGAAGTGCGTAATGTGTGTTTCGAGATGCACGCTCACATCGAGATGTGTGAACTCCGGTTTACGCCCCATTAACATCTTACCCTTGTACCAACCACTCGGCATGACCTTGATTTCCGCCACCGATACTAGTCCGCCCTTATCGGTCGTGCACATCACCAAATCATATGCATCCGACCACACGCCGAGGGGACGTTCAGGATA
Organism: Pyrinomonadaceae bacterium; assembly: GCA_035697925.1. Classification (GTDB taxonomy): domain Bacteria; phylum Acidobacteriota; class Blastocatellia; order Pyrinomonadales; family Pyrinomonadaceae; genus PSRF01. Next base: position 3,578 of record DASSCG010000523.1, on the reverse strand, counting down.
TGGATATTCGAACCAACGCCACACGTAACGCACAATTAATTCGCGCTCGCCGATTGGCACGCCAGTCCGCTCATCAGTGATTCGCAGTTGCAATTTTGGCACGGTATAAGGCTCTCCATAAATGAGAGGCGGATTCTTCGAGCGCCCATACCCTTGCTCAAGCTCGCCGCAGGTCCCGGCAGACTTCAAAGGAGCAGGAGTATGCGCACTGAGTGAATGAACCGCTAATGTCACGACTAAAAACGCTATCAGCAATATCTGAAACTTTTTATTCACCATGATGCGTCTGCGACAATGCAAAACGGCTGCCAAAGCCGGCAGCCGTGAGCTAAGCTTCTTAGTGCTGCATCGCACGATGGGCAATGCAATACAATTTCACCTCCTGACTAATTGACCATGCTGCAAGCCGGCGTCTTTTATCATGGACCGTCGCTCGCTCCAGCACGCGCTTCCATTGCGCTCGTTCCAAGTTTGAAAGTCCGAAACTACTAACGGCGCGATTCGCGAGTCCATTTAGTGCCATCCGCAAAGACAACGGACCAAACAGTCAACTGAAAACCTTTCAACTGACCAACATTCAGCACTCCGCCTCCAATAAAACCGCTTTGCGTCTCATGCGGCTGGAAATGCTCCACACCCGCGGTCGAAACGGCAAGACCATCATCCACTAAGCCGTCGTACTTCATTCTGCTCCGAATCTCATAACTGACGATCGACCTGGAATCTACATTCTCGACTACAAACTGAACATTTGCGCTGTGAGAATGTCGGCAGGCTGTATCTGAAATCGAGATGCGAAGTGGGGCCTGAGCTTGCTCCTCTACGGATACGATTCCACTGGTGCACGGTGGTCCTGATAAGAGCCTCATCGATCTGACAGGCTCACGCCGAAGGCCGACCGAGGCAATCGCAAGACCGATGAGGAATGTGATCAAGGCGATGCCGAACCGAACAGCAAGTCTTTTCATTTTAGGCCTCCGTTAAATAAACACAGTCTGCCAAAATAAGGCAGTCAACACAACGTCCTGCTTCAGCGGATAGTGTCTTCAGTCGAGAGAGTTTTCTCTGCGTTCCTCGGCGAGAACGCAGAGAAGATCTTCAATTAAGACGCCACGCTTCAGCGATTCCCCTCTTCAACGAAAAAGCTCATTCAATTGTTTGATCACAATATGACGCTTGTCTCCTTCCCAATAACAGAAAGCGATTCGTCGTCCGGCTGGATCAATCGCGGCGTCATAAAGCTCGGCATGTTTTCGTACTCTGAACAACTGCTCGCCGTCGAAAACAAAGAGCGGATTGTCGCCTTTTTCAGAGTGGTCGCGAGTTCTGACAAGGAATACAACTCTCTCCGGTGAGCGATGCTTGATCTCAACCTGGCCCATGCCGGTTGATTCAAACTTTACGAGGCCTTTGATCTTTCCGTCTCGATAGAGAAACAGGTAACTGTTTGTCTGATTCCCGAGAAGAAGAAAGATAGAAGACTCGAAACTTAGTCCGCCATTGAATGCTCTACGAGAATCGTTCGAAAGACTGATCAAAGACTTGATCGACTTACTTTGGAAATCAAGAAACCAAATGTTGTCATCATGTCCGGCGTAATTCTTTTGCAGGACAATTCCTTTACCAGGAATGACTAAAGACGAGCTGCTAAGCGCGTTGTCCAACACCGCACGCGGGAATGCAGGGAAAAGGGAGACAGCCTGCTGGCGAGCCCGTCGATAGATCGGGGACATTGGTTCAAGTTCTAATTCATCCTGAGAGCTCTCCTGAAGGAGTCGCTTTCTATACGGGTCGAAGATCAGTCGGGTTGAACCGACGTCTCCGTCGCCCACCTGAACCTCAAGACGCTTCGGAGCGCTCCATTTGATCTCAGTCACAAAAGCCTTGTACGTCGCGTACTTTGCTGCTTTGTTTGAGTTAAGCAGGACCGTGGTCTTGCCGGTAGCTGAGTTGTATAACAGGACCTCGGTGTTCTCAAACTGACCACTGCTTAGAACTTTGGAGTAGGCCAGAACTCTTCCATCTGGCGAGAAGGCTGGTTGGACCAAGTCTCCGTCCGTGATTTTAGCGATGACCTTGCCTGATAGCTCAATGTCTTTAACGCTTTCATTGGCAACAGACGTAAACGGATTAAGTAAAGGTATGTCAGAAGATTGAGTTTGCGCCGCCGCAACACCGGCGAGAATTGCAACCAATGTCACGCGAGCGAGTAATTGGACAGGTGAGACTGAGTTAATCATGGTCTCTCTGGAGCGGTAGACCGGAAATTCATGTTGGCGGTTGTTGCGCTTTTTGACGCCCGGAAGTTAACGAATTAATTGTTGCTGTCGATGTGACACGTTATCAGAGTCGCATGATTGTCGATGAGCCATTGCGCCTGCTCGGGAGTATCCGGCACCGCGACACCGCGGGCCTTGGAGATTCTCGCAAGCGCGTCGGCTACGCTGAATCCGCAATGCAACAGGACTGCGGCGCTGACTAAGCCTGAGCGGCCGATTCCAGCACGACAATGAATCGCGGCGCAAGCTCCACCTGCACACAGGTGATACAGGTAACACGCGAGTTTCGAGAGTGTATCCGCGGACGCCGGAACACCCCGATCCGGGATCGCATACGAGTGAAATCGAAGGCGAGCCGCCTCGCAATACTGCGCTTCATCAGCAAGCCCAAGATCATATGCCTCCGCCGTTTCCAGCAAGGAAACGACGTCAGTGACACCGAGTGCTGAGAGCCCGGCAAACTCGTCGGACGCCCAATCGCCGGCTCGCGGGCGTCCCATTACCGCCAGCCAGCCGCTGCCGATACGCTCGATTTCGTAAATCGTTGGTCTCATAACTCAATCAGTATTTAAGAGCGTGGATGGGATTAAGCGTCGTCTTCCTGACCACTGGCGCCCCAGCCAATGTTGAGACATGGATACCAGACACCGCGGAACGTCATTGGTCCCATATTGGGAACCACGTGCTGCTGATCCAGGTCGTCGAACTTCACGTTTTCGGTGACCTTGACTGCACTCAGGTCCATGGGCCAATTGCATTCACGGATCAGCGCGAAAGCATCGGCAACTGAATACGCCGTAACCCCGATCCCAAAGGGAACGCCGCAATGTTCCTCCTGCGGAACCACCCAGTACGAGATCAATCGCGAATCCATGACGTCTTATTTGCGACACTCGAGCGTAATGATAACCGGCAGTCGCTTTCCAAGATAAATTGTCTCTAACTTTGATTCCTCAAAAGACTTCAGAGGCACAACGCTTCGAGCAATAGTCACCACCTCGGCATTTCTCATCTCACTCTCAATAGCAGGTGGCGCTCCTTCCTTATACGGCGACAGTTGCTTCCGGTGTTGACTTCTGAGCGATTGCTGATTGAGCCCCAACTGCAAGCAATACAAATAGAAGTGTTAGTAGCGATAGGCTGTACGTCATAGTTTTCGTTTCTCCACAATGCAAAAACAGCTGCCGGTTGGCCGGCAACTAGATGATCGCAACAGCTGGTTCCTTCGCGTCCGGTCGAAGGTCGGGCTCGTACCAGTCCACGTTGGTCGTGGCAACGATCGCATCTCCATTCCTCACA
>DASSCG010000522.1:0-4028 GCA_035697925.1 Pyrinomonadaceae bacterium | reverse complement strand
CCTGACATCACCTCAAATTCTGTAAATTAGTGAACGTACGTAAGGCGAATGTCCATTTCAAGTCTGTAGGCTTTGCATTTAGCCCGGTTTGCAAATCTCGACGTCCGGAGTGCGCGGGGACGGCTCTCCACATCAAAAATGGGACATAATCACCTACCTTAGCACCGACTCGTATAGTAGCTATCAGTAAGACATTCTTGACATTAGCCCACCGCATCGCTTTCAATCGCAGCAGGGCGCGATAACGCGGGTTGCTTTATTCCGGTAATCCGCACCAGACCCACCAAATATTTGATTCTTGTTCGCGTCCCGTTAGGCGCCAGGGATTGAAGCATGTCTGCTCCTGCCAGCACCGTAAAACAAAACGCAACTCTTCTAATCGTTTACGAGGAGCAAAGTGCGCGCGATCGGCTTCGTAAAATATTCGAAGAAGCAGGATATCGCGCGTTAACGGTGTCAGACGCACCCTCAGCGTTGCGGTTGATTCATCGTGAACCGTGTGATCTCATCGTGCTCGATCTCGAAATACCAGGTGTTGACGCCCTCGCGCTCTGCCGACTTCTACGAGCCCAACCTGCGACCAAAGCCCTGCCTGTAATTGCGCTCTCGGATAGCAACGTTGAAAGTCGCAAGTCGGATGCGTTTGCCGCAGGCGCTGACGACTTCATCATCAAACCTTCAAATCCCGATGAACTCGTCTCACGAGTTAACAGCCAACTGCGCTCGGCTCAACGAGAATGGGACCTTATTGGGAGCAACCGCGAGTTAAGATTTTTAGCGGACCTCGGTCGAGGACTGTTGCGGGCTATCGAGCCAGAGCAACTCGTGCGTCGTGTGGCCGGATCAACTTACGAAGGCACGGGTGCAGTCCTTTGCGCCGCCTTTGTAAATCTCTCAAATAACTACGAGGTCGGCTGCGTTTTCGATCGTGAAGGCAGCGCTGAGAATGTGTCACTCATGCACCTCGATCGTTTGCAGAATTGGCTCTCGTCACCCGCTGCCGCAGCTCCCATTCTTTTGACTGATTCGAGCGACTTCTTCCTCCGTGAGGATCCTCACCGCGTGGAATATGCTGTGCCGCTGCGATTTGGAGGACGAGCGCGAGGCGCCTTAGTAGTTGCTTTTGATCGGCGTGAAGACTTGGGAGAAACCGAATGCCGCCTGGTGGATGCGGCGGCGCAGCAGGCGGCACTGGCCGCGCACATTTCATCGCTTTATCAAGAGGCGCGAGAATCGTCTAGCACTCTGGCGAAGGAAGTCGACCGCCGAACGGCGGAAGCAGAAGCACAACGCCGCTTCACTGAAGCCATCATCGACAGCCTACCCGTCTCACTCTATGCAGTAGACAGCAATTACCGGATTGTGGCTTGGAACCGCAATCGCGAGTTGGGTGAATTAGGCATACCACGCGGGTCGGTGCTGGGCAAGAACATCTTCAACGTCTTGACCCTGCAAAACCGCGAAGTGCTATCTGAAGAGTTCGCGCGGGTCTTTGAGAGTGGCGAGATTGAGAGGATCGAACAGGAAGCCATAAGGCCCAACGGCGAAATTAAGCATTGGCTAATCAGCAAGATTCCAATGTGGATTGACGACAGTGGCGGTGTTTCGCATGTGATTGCTGTCGGCGAAGACATCACCACTAGGGTAGAAGCCAATCAGGCTGTTGCTCGCGCCGAAAAACTGGCTGCGATTGGAAGGCTGGCGGCCGGAGTTGTGCACGAGATTAATAATCCACTGGCCACCATCTCTGCCTGCGCCGAAGCTTTGGAATCGCGCCTTCAAGAAGGAGCGTTTTCGCAAGGTGACACCACTAATGCACTGGATGATTTGCGTGACTATCTTGCGTTGATACGGAGCGAAGCCTTTCGTTGTAAATCTATTACCAACGGCCTCCTTGATTTCAGCCGAGCTCGCGCTTCAGAACACTCATTATTGAATTTATCGGACGTGATAAATTCAGCTGCGAGGTTACTCGCGCACCAGCAGCGTGACGGCAAAATCGAGTTTCAGATCCAAACGCCCGATGAACCGTTACCTTTGCTGTCAGGTGACGCGGGTCAACTACAACAAGCCATAATCGCGCTTGCTACTAACGCTGTTGATGCTATGCCGCTGGGCGGCACCTTAACGGTCTCGGCGCGTCACGAAGGCGAGAAAGTGCTGGTTGAGGTTAGTGACACAGGTGTGGGAATCGCGCCGGAAAACATTGCGAAGATTTTCGAGCCTTTCTTTACAACCAAAGAGGTGGGGCGAGGAACGGGCCTTGGTCTCGCCGTTTGTTATGGTATCTTAACCGAGCACGGCGGAAGTCTCGACGTACAATCCACGCCAGGGGTCGGCACCACTTTCACTATTACACTACCAGTGGCTAAAGAAATCGGAGAATCGAAGGCTTGAGCGAGCAACAAGCAGCGCGAATCCTGATTGCGGAAGACGAAGCGAATCTGCGGTTGGTACTGCAGAAAGAACTCGAACGCTTGGGTTACAGAGTGCAGGCTGCTCCTGACGGAGAAGCGGCCCTGCGCAAGCTTGAAGAGAGCAATGTTGATGTCTTGCTGTGTGACATTAATATGCCGCGCATCGATGGGATGGAAGTTCTACGGCGCGTGCATGAGCGACCCAACCCACCTGAAGTGATTATGCTGACGGGTCAGGCCACAGTTGAAACGGCTGTCGAAGCCATGAAGCTCGGTGCCTACGATTACCTCACAAAGCCTTATACAATCACGGAGCTTGATGTCCGCGTTAAGCAGGCGGCAGAGAAGCGACGACTGCGAGTGGATAACCTTCGCTTGCGCGAACAACTGGCGCGTCAATCCGCACTCCCTGAGATTGTCTCCGTCTCAGATTTAATGAAAGAGGCTATCAGGTTAGTTGAAAGAGTTGCTCCGTCGGATGCATCGGTATTGATCACAGGGGAGTCAGGCACGGGAAAAGAACTTATTGCTCATGCCATCCATCGGTTATCTAGTCGTGCCAACTCATCTTTTATCGATCTCAATTGCGCCGCTTTCCAGGAGTCATTATTGGAATCGGAACTCTTCGGCTATGAGGCGGGCGCCTTCTCGGGCGCAAAGGGGCGCAAGCTTGGATTGATCGAACTTTCAGATGGGGGCACGCTTTTCCTCGACGAAGTAACGGAACTTCCGGCCCAGTTGCAGGCGAAACTCCTGCGAGCAATTGAAACCAGGACGTTTTTCCGGGTCGGTGGCGTACGCAAAGTTGAAGTCAATGTGCGGATTGTTGCGGCGACGAATCGAAACCTCGAGTCAGTAGTCGCTGATGGATCCTTCCGCTCCGACTTGCTGTACCGCATCAATGGTTTTCAAATTAGTCTGGCACCACTCCGTGAGCGGCCAGAGGATATTGAGCCACTCGCTCAGCATTTACTACAACATGTTGGTGGCACTAATCCGCCGTCTCTGGAACCAGATGCACTTGAAGCATTACGATCATATGCCTGGCCTGGAAATGTTAGACAACTCAAAAACTGCCTCGAGCGTGCTGTGATCCTCGCCAATAACGGCCGCATCACTCTCGCTGAGTTGCCTCCTGAAGTGGCCCGGCCATCAGTTTCGTTCCCGGTATTAATGAGTTCGGTCCCAACCGGTGGAGAGACTGAATCAGGCCCGCCTGTTTCGTCCTCTCCTGCGTCACTTCGAGATATGGAACGCCAGCAGATCCTTTCAGCGCTCGAACAAACTGGTTGGCACCGAGGAAAAACAGCTGAGATTTTGGGAATTTCACCCTCGACCCTTTATCGGCGTTTAAGGGATTACGATCTGGAAAAGCGGAGATGATCTGACTGTCAAGTGCTAGCGGCCGGCTGAAAAAGAATCGGCGCGAATGGGAAGGCCATTCGCGCCGGTTTTGTGTTAGGACAAGACGACAATTACGAGGTCTGACTCTGCCGTCGTCTGCGCCTGAGATAGTCACTGCTAGGCGGATGTGCGAGTTGTTAGAAACTCAGTCAACCTTAAAACTAATGTGGCGCGAATGGGGAGCAACCATTCGCGCCAACATAGCCG
>DASSCG010000521.1:0-5726 GCA_035697925.1 Pyrinomonadaceae bacterium | reverse complement strand
GCATCGATGACCGTGATTGTGGCCCCGACGATCGAAGCCCCTAATTCATCCTTGACTGAGCCTCGCAAGACTCCAGGTCTCTGCTGAGCAAGAGCGGCCGTAGTTGAAATAAGAAGGAACAGGCCGACAATCAAGCTCCGGCTCAAAATATTTTTCAAATTTTTCATGTTTGACTCTGAAGAAAGATCGAACTCGTAAATATGGTTTCAATTTCGACGATTAGCTGGCGTCCTTAGGGCAAGCCAATTCCAAATTGGACACCCAAGCCGGCGGCGGGATTTGGCGCTGCTTGTCCACCTGCCTGCTGTTGTTGCTGTTGTCTGGCCGCGATCATGTTCAGGAGGGTGTCCGCGCCAGACACCAGTGAAATTGCAGTTAGCCGTGCGGGGTCTGCGCCCTTGGTGCTTGAGACAATGATAGTGTCGCCAACTTTGACGTCGGCCAGCGCGATGGTTGGCAGCCTTTCCAGCATTTCCTGAATGTTCATGCCACCGCCGCCGCCGCCTCGCCCTGGTCCAGGCCCTCCCGCGCCGGCAGGTTGCGGACGACTACCATTCGGAGGTCCTTGTTGTCCGGCCGGAGGTCCACCTGGACCGGCACCGGGACCTCGACCAAACATAGCCATTTCTCCTGCCGGGGGAAACTTACGCAGCACCGCATCTTGTCTGATCACGACAGTCAGTGGCTGCTTGGTTTGCAAGTCGTTTACTTTGATTTCACCAGTGGCGGCATCGAGCGCGGTTACCGTACCGGCAACGGTGCGGAACGATCCAGTTACAATCTTTTCAGCCGTAAAGCGGGCGCCGTCCGAACTGCGTTCTCCGAGCGCACGAAGCTGATCACCAACTTTCACTTCACTTACTGTCCCTGGCTTTGCGTCACTAAACTTTATAGAGTCAGGCGCGTAACGACGTATATCGACATTTTCAGAAACCGGGATGATTACCGATTGAGTCCCACCCATCGAGCGGCTTGAGATTGTGATCTCTTTGGCCTCAGGATTGACTGCTGAAACGACTCCCAGGATTCCTCGTCTCCGCCATTCGGCTCTGTCCGCTTCCTGCTTCTTGGCGATATCAGCTTTGTTCATCACGATCAAAGCCGCAGCCGGAACCGACTTCAAATCCTCGGACACCTTGCCGCGAGCCCAAACACGGTCACCTTCGGCGACATCGCTCAGAGTGATCTTCGTAGCGTTTGTCAGAGTCGTCTCGCCAGGCGCAAGCCGCATGTAGACGGTCTTTTCGCTCACCGTAACGGTGACAATTGATCCTGCATCAGTTTTAACGATTAGCTGGCGAGCAGCCGCGTCCAGCGCCTTGACCTCGCCAATCGCGGAATTGGGAGTTATTCCCTTGTCAACCTGCTGCGTAGCCGGACTGGCTTGGGGGGTTTGCGCATAGGCGCCGGTAACAGTAGCCAAGACCAGCGCGATGGCAAAAAAATGCGCTCTCATTTATTCCTCTCTTCTTTTGAACTGAACACCGCGGACGGCTAAATTGTGACAAACATTGAGCTTTAGAGTAGCGCTTGATGAGCCACAAAGCTGGTGTGTGTTACGCACCAGATATTGCAAATGTTCTCGATATGTTAAGACGGATTGCGCCCTCCAGCCGAAATTACACTTGCTTTTTACAGGGAAAGTCGCGGGATGCACCCGTCTGGCAATTACCAGAAGGCTTTTGATGCAGGGAATCAGGGATTTGTCTTAATTTTTTAAGGTCGCGGGCTGCTAAAACTCGGTTGGGAACGGCCCCAACCAACCCGATATCGTGCGGTGAGGGCTAGACCGAGACCGGTCACGATCATAACTGCTATAACCAGTGGCCAAATGTATGGCAGTGACGAGAGCGCTACCCAAAAGGACGTGCCCATCAACAGAGCAACCGATTCGGAGTTTTGGCCAAAAGGCAGAAGTTTGCGCTGCAACCACCGTCCCGTCGCAGCATAAATGACTACTCGCCCGAATAATCCGGCCACCAATATCAGCAAGAAAGCGGACAAACCAATGAGTGCGCTTATGGGGGTAGGAAAATAATGCAGGCTGAACGGCACTCCTGCCCCGATTATCGCGGAAGCCACAAATCCGATTATGGCCACTCGAAAGGTCGTTAGTTGAAGTCTTGCTATACCTTGGCTAATCGTTCCTGGCAAGGCTGCCGTCAAAACAACTGAGACTACAAACCAAAACAGGACCGCCAGGAGGCGCAAACCTACATACCGGGCAGACAACTGTGGAGTAATCATCTCGGTGGGGTTGCGCATCATGTTGCGCAATTCTTGTTCATAACCTGCATACATGATGGTGGTGCTCGAAGCTGCGCGATTCGGCACCCCGCTCCCGTGCTGGTATGAACCACCGATAACTATGACGTCGCCACCAATCCGAGAACCTTCGAGTTGGATCACCGAGCCACCAATCGCTGCCACATCGCCTTCGACCGTGCCCTCGACAATGACATCACCGCCCAATGCGATTGCTCCGTTCTTGACGGTCCCGGTGATCTTTACGGAGCGACCAAGGCCATAAGCCATCGTGTCGCTTACACCCGGAACCAGATAGGGAGTTTCAGTCGGCGAACTAGTTGCTACCTGGGCTTGTATGGCGACGAACATCGTCAAGATCAACAGCATCAAGCCGCCGACCCTGTAGATGATTTGCATGAGGAACTGGTCGTAGCGATTAGAAAGTCGTAAGTCGCTGACAATTGTTGCCGAGGTTATACGCATGCAATACGACTCGCTATTCGGAAAGACGCATCTCGTGATGTCGGTGATAGCTGGAGATCAGGAGAGAAAGTAAAACTACGCACAGGGCCAGCAAGAGCGCTGCTAAACCTGCGAAAGGCGACTCCGGGACAAGTCCGCCACTAATAACTCGCGATATCACTGTCAGACCAACAGCAGCGTCGTAAAGCGTGGTCCAAAGCAACCCAAAAATTCCAAGAGCCTGGTGGGCTAAAGTGCGCCCACTGAATAAAACAGTCTTTATAGCCGCCGCACCAAGCAAAGCAAACGACACGATCGCGAGAGCTAGACAAAATCGTAGGGCCCGCTTTCGTTCGTCACCTTTGCGCACGCGTCTCATATCACTTTCCGCGTAGGCAGTAACAATTTGGGCGAAGTTACTCGGGACCGGCGGGTCAGGGGTCAGGGAAAGGGAGGCGTCTAGTTCAAGTATGAAGCGCTGTTGCGTTTTCAATTCAACGGTGCAAATTCGGCATTCCAACAAGTGCCGTTCGAAATCAGCGGCCAAAGAGGCGTCAAGTTCGCCGTCCAAATAGGCGGCAATCTCTTCCGGCTGACACCGATGATTTACGTTGTCCATCAACATGAGGCTTACATACTTGTAATGCCGCGGCCGATAAACTGTTGCCGCATCATTTCACGCGCTCTGAACAATCGATTCTTAACCGTCCCCAACGGCAATCCAGTCACTTCGACAATCTCTTCGTAAGTAAGATCCTGAGAGTGCCTCAACACAATCAACTCCCGGTAAGCATTGGGTAGTGATCGGACCACGGATTCAATCTCCAGCCTTCGTTCTTTTCGTTCACTCTCCTGCTCCGGGCTGAGACTACTGCTCTCGATTGGCAGTTCGTACTGGTCGCCCTCAACTCCATTACTAAGAGACCGCTCTCGCCCGGCGTTGCGACGCAAGTGATCGACTGCCGAGTTGTGCGCGATCTTATAAATCCAAGTTGAGAACTTAAACTCGGAACGGTAGCGCGCAAGCGAACCATACACCTTGATAAAGATCTCTTGGGTTAAATCAAGGGCCGCTTCATAGTCGCCGACCATACGGTAGACGTAGGCCGAAATCGGGCGCTGGTATCGCCTGACAAGCTCCTCAAAACTGCCTTCGACACCGGTGTTGGCCGTAGCGACTAAGTCACGGTCAGTGGCGTCTTTCCAAAGTATAGGGGATGCAATCATACTCATGATGCTCGGGTGTTACGTTTGAAGGACGCTGAATGTTTCAGGCCCTTTTTTTTACCGCGAAAGCGCCGCCAGTCCGGCGGGCGCGGCTATCGAGTCAAAGCTAAGATCTCTCGTGGGAAGCTGTAATCCTACGTCTTCTGCCTCGAGGGCGCGCAGATCCCCTCCCAGCGTTTCGTTGACGATCTCGGTTGCTCTGGACTTGTTGAAACCTTTTCCGGTGATCAGTAAACCCGAGAGCATCTGGCCCGGCTCGCTGGTATCCGCAGCCCGGCGATCGCGGTAGAAAAGTAGTAACCGGTAAAATTCGTCTTCCCGCTCGCCTTCGTCACACAGAATACTGCGCAAAATTATTGGATGTTTGTCTCGGAAAACCATCGCAGTGAACCCCTCCTCCGAAGAGCTCACCAGCAGCGTATCGCCTTTAATTCCATTGCCAGTCAACCACTGGGCTTCCCCAAGATGACGTGGAAGAATCAATCCGGCTCGCCAGCCGAGCTTTTGGAAAACGGCTTCATACTCCTGGAGCACATTGACTCTAGTTGCCACCACAAGGTATCGATCTCGTCCTTGCGGGTCTTTGGGAAGAGCTTCCTGCGCGACAGAGAGTTCATCGAGCGGAACACCAAAGCCTCGATCCATCTTCCAGGCCAACACTTCTTCCAGCTCGCGTTGAGAGCCCGGTCTAGTCTCGAGAGTAAGGATCAGCGTGCGGGTAGTTGCTCCCGGCAGAGTTACTGACCATTTCTTTTGCTTCATCAAGCCGGCACTTGAAGCCAATTCGGACAACGCAGCTACTAACTCTGATGGATTGGGAACGTTGGATTCGTCGAATCCAGGTTGTATCAGCGAATCGCCGAGACTGATAGTGGCGGCGCGTCGCAGACTGTATCCCTTGCCACGGCTGCGATCGACTTCAACGATAGAACCGATTCCCTTCTCAAGACCCAGGGCTGTCGACGGGTACCATGGTTGAACCAGTTTTGAAAGTGCTTTGGGCATCTATCTTATTGCCGATTGCCAATTGCCAACTGCCAATTGCTGAAGACCATTAGCGCTATTTCCCGAGTTATAAATTGGGACGAGAAACCGAACCAAATGGCAATCGGAAATCCACTTACCATTCCGAGTACGGTGTACCTTCTGAAGAAACATCAGCTGAGGCACTGCGGAGGTTAATCACCCCTTGTTCGCCGGAGGTGGAATTTGGATCTTCTCCCATCTCTACGGTCCAATCTTTTTGTCCAGTAAAGGGGTCAACCGGCAGCTCCCGCATGTAGTTCTCGCTGACCAGCTCATCAAGTGATTGAGGCAGCTTGCCCTTATCAGCAGCGTACTGATCGAGCAAAGAGCGCATTTTGTAGAGATCGTCGCGCAACACGGCCTCGCGTGCAGCCATAATCGTACGGCGATACTGAGGTAGAGCTATAGCCGCAAGGATGATGATGATCGAAATTACGATCATCAACTCCAGGAGGGTGAAGCCGCTCGAGAGACGCGGGGACATGGAGACACGGAGACCCGGGGATTGACGGAACAAAGCTCCGTCTCCGCGTCGCCGCCTCTCCCCTTCTCCGTGTCTTTGTCGCATTTCACCAGTCACTGTACTTCTCTCCATTCAGAGCTGTTTCTCTCGATTTCGAGCGTACGTCGAAAACGTTCTCCCCACCCCAAGAACCTGAGTCTGCCGCGTCATAACAAGAACGCAAGTCCCATTCAGCTTTACCCGTCATCGGATCGATGGGGATAGCGCGCAGGTAAACCTTTTTCTTGGTAGATAGCTCTGC
>DASSCG010000520.1:0-4456 GCA_035697925.1 Pyrinomonadaceae bacterium | reverse complement strand
ATCCGAAATATCACGAATTGCTGCGAACAGCTTCAACTGCCGCAACTAGAAGAACAGAAATACCAGTGATTAGGCGCCCTCGAGCATCGCGTTCACCCGAGAGTTAACAACCTTACCTTGATGCGTAACACATGATGGGCCGACAACATCGTCGCTCATATCGATATTAAGTTCCCCATCTTTGATGATTAGAGACAGAAACGCCGTTACGTTGCGCGAATACAACTGGCTGGCATGAACCGGAACGGTAGCCGCGAGGTTTAAAGGAGCCATGATAGTTACGCCTCCGCGCTCAATCGTTTGGTCAGGCTTGCTAATGGCGCAATTTCCACCAGTCGAACCTGCCAGATCAATGACCACAGCGCCGCGTTTCATGCCATTGACCGCACCCTCAGTCAACAACAATGGCGCCCGTCGACCGGGCACCTGGGCTGTGGTAATGACAACGTCTGCCGTCTTTGCATGCTCAGCGATGAGTGTTCGTCCGCGCTCCATAGCTTCTTCACTGAGTTCAACCGCATAACCTCCCGCATCTTCGGTTTTAAGTCCGCCCAGATCTACTTCCAGAAAATTCGCACCAAGTGAACGGACCTGCTCGCCCGCCGCAGCACGTACGTCATAAGCATCGACTACAGCCCCTAGTCGTTTCGCAGTCGCTATTGCTTGCAATCCAGCGACACCAGCACCAAGTACAAGTACGCGCGCCGGAGGAACTGTTCCGGCTGCCGTCATTAGGAGCGGAAACATCCGCGGAATGTGCGAGGCTCCTAGTAGTACGGCCTTGTATCCCACCACAGTTGCCATTGACGAGAGTGCGTCCATCGCCTGCGCCCTGGTAATCCGCGGAATGAGTTCGACGGCGAATGTAGTCAGATGTTGGGCGACAGCGTGCGTCATAGCTTCAGGCTCGTCGAGGGGTCGCAAAAAGCCCAGCACCACCGCGTTGTGCGGTAACTCGTGAAGGTCCTGCTCCGTGGGCCTATTTACAACCACCAATAGGTCTGCTGAACCGAGCAGAGCTTTGCGATCCGAACTCACCTCCGCGCCAGCCTCGCGATAGTCATCGTCGGTACGAGCGGATCCTACGCCAGCACCGGTTTCTACACTGACATTCGCTTTCAGCGCAATAAGCTTCCGCACGGATTCAGGAACAAGCGCAACGCGAGCTTCGCCAGGCGAAGTCTCTCGCAACACAACTACCTTCATCCTGTTCTCCGTTCGAAAGATTGTGATGGAGTTCTACCTGAAAGAATGGGATTCGGCAGGACAGAAGCTCTGAGTTTGAAGCCAGCCACGAGGAGGTTCGGCATAGACCCTAAAAGAACCGTCAATTTTCGGGAGAAATACTGGCGAATGCACCTGGCAGTCTCTAATCCTGGGCCAGGGTTAAGAGACCCGCAAACGAGCGACGAAAGTATAGCATTAGGATGTTTCGCCTCCCAAAACGTAGTTGTGATCGGGTACTGGTGCAGTTTGCGCTGCTTGGGAAAATGCCGATCAATCACGGAACGGCGGCACTTGACCGTGAAACTGCATCAGCACCTGACTACTAGGCCGAAGATGAGCGGCGAATGAGGTGAAGGGTTTTAGTCCTTAGCAAAAAGCGGCGCCTCGTTTTCCCGGCGTTCGAGATAATTCAGCAGTCGCGCCGTATCGCCCTCGTTCATGTAGGTGATTGAGGCACGAATTAACCAGTGGGCCTTGGAGTCTTCCTCTCCAACGCGTTCATGTGTGACGGTCGTTACCACAGCATCAACTGCTCCTTTCGGCAGAGTAATCGTAACGAGTAACAGGCGCCGCGTTTTAGCGAATTCCTCTTTCTTGAACTTTGAACCTATGAATGTCACAGCCACTCCGACTCTACTAATGGTGACGCAATGTCCTCTCGATGCTTCTGAAAGGATCAGCTTGCCGCTACGGGGATCTCTCTCGGCTAGCGTTATCATTGTGGGCAAATGGGCGTTATATCGCGGGGCGCGCCGCCGGTTCGCGATCTCTTCCGTCTTGCTAACAGGCGTTCTCTGTACCTTTCCGGATAAATCAAAGCCTTTGAACTCGAGGCCACAGTTGTTGCAAAGGAATTCAGCGCCGCCAGCCAGCCGGGCAAGTATGAATCGATCTCCATACCCAATCTGGATCCTTGCGCTTGAGCACCTCGGACACTGCATGGTGATATTCGTCTTGACCATTTATTAATTAACGATGGTTGTCCGGAACCGGTGACATTCTAAAGATCTGGGCCGTGCCCTTACCGACCCCGGCTTGCTAACCTGGAAGAAGCGCACCTATAATCCAGGACCATCAAGGCGCATTGGTGTAGTTGGTTAACACGCTGCCCTCTCAAGGCAGAGATCACGGGTTCGAGTCCCGTATGCGCTACCAGATCTTCTTCTGGCGCCGCATCCGCGGAATCATTTCTCCCTCGTCCCGATGAGGGTGGCCGAGTCAAAGTTCTGATCGGAAAGGTCATATCCTCGCTGCAACCAGGCCATAGTGTGAAAAAAGTTCCAAAATAGGCCGAGTAAGCTTTCGAATGCTTTATCAACAGTAGCTCAAAAAGGTTGGGCCAAGAAGCTTTATTTACCTAAGGCCCATTTTGCCAGAGAGCTAACTAAGGAATCCTTGCCTTGGGGTTCTGTTTCTCTAAAATTTTTAGCTTTTGCTCCAACGACACTTACAGCGACGGGCGGCTCCAGACGCCTTTACCAAAAAACATGTTCTTTCAATCCGGCACGAGTGCCGGTTTATCTCCAGAAAGGAGCCTTAAGAAAGTGAATGTACAACTCTCTTCTTTAATCTCATGTAAAAAAGCAACTAGACGTCGAAGACACAGCACCGCCGCTGGTTTTACGCTGATAGAGCTGCTGGTAGTGATCGCGATTATCGCCGTCCTCATCGGGCTTCTTTTGCCCGCTGTCCAGAAGGCTCGCGAGGCGGCCAACCGGACGCAATGCCAAAACAATCTCAGGCAGATCGCCTTAGCAGAGCATGTTCATTTCCGAACTTTCGGGTTCTATACCGGATCGTTTGCCGATTTGGGCCTCGGAGATCAGTTCCTTGAAAACCAGAATGGTGGGTACACCTACGACCTGAGGGCCACTGAAACGGCCTTTCTTGCCAAGGCCTTACCAGTCCCCGGTATCACCGGTGATACGGATTGCCAGATCGATCAGCTCGACCGTCTGGTGTGTGCGCCCAATCCGCTGGCGCCTGCGCGACGTAGGCAAATGTTCGCCGACATTCATCGGCGCGCCGGGCAGGCCATGGGCTCATTGCTGGTGCAGATGCCGACTGCGATATTCAGAGTCGCTGACGTTTTAGAACAGAACCAAACGCCTGCTGATGTTTTCCGACGTGTCGATCTTGATGGCGATGGCTCGGTGAGACCGTCTGAAGTCTTTAGTTTTCAGGGCGACAACACCGGCACCCTAGACCAGTTGCTCCCAGCTATTCAGAGAGACATGCAGTTGGGCCTGGCCCGTGAAAACGTGGCGCAGCTGCCGGGAGTCACCCTGGAGATGCTTACCGGTTCGTGGCGCACGGCCGTGCCGCTTGAACTGAGCATTACTGATGGCACCTCAAACACAATTCTGCTAGCAGAATCACCCCCAAACCTTCCCGCCGTTCAGTCTCCTAGACTGTTAGCCGCATTTGGTGATGGCAGCGTACGCACAAGATTCTTTTCTGACCTCCACCCAGTGGATCCCACAAATCCGAATAATCAGGGATGGTTTGGACCCTGGACCTATATTGATCAGGACGGTAACCAGATCACCGGATTGCTAATTGGCCTTTTGCTTCCCGCTGTTCAGCCCAGCGGAGAGACTCTGCAGGTCATCATGATCGGTCAGGAAGCCATAGGTTCGAACGCACCCTCAGCAGGCGCGGGACGAGGGAGCATTAACTTTACGAGGCCGAGCCCCCAGGCCGAACCTCATATCTTCAGTGGCAACTTTCGACTGCAGCCTTTTATGATACCGCGTCGATGAGGATTGCGGCCGCAAAATGGCAGGGGCACAGGCAACAATGTGCCCTGGCAACTTTTCACTGAATATAGGTTTAACTGAATATAGGATCGAGACCTGCCCACTCCTCCAACGGACAGCTTACGTCGGATGGTGGCTGCGACCGGGACTGCTTGCGATTCCGCTCAGATTAAGTCGCACCCAAAGCAGATCACTGCCGAGGTACCCTATCCAGATTTCTCGTGGTGTCTTCAATCACACTGGGAGTCGCAACGCTTTGATCATCTGAGGGTGGCAGAACTGGTTGCGCAGATTCCGTTCGCCACGACGCAGGATTGTTTGTCTGAACCGGTGGAAGACCACTTCTCTTTGCACCACTCAGTTTGGTTCTTAGTTTTAGACCAATAACGAAACTCAAAAGCTGCCACGCCGCTACTAATCCGAGAAACAGGTAAACCAAGTAAACAATGGGAGGTGCGGAAACGCCAGTT
>DASSCG010000519.1:0-5397 GCA_035697925.1 Pyrinomonadaceae bacterium | reverse complement strand
GGCCTAACACTATCGCAAGAGAAAGTGCCGAGCTGCAGATGATCGAGGCAAGGGTTGTGCGTCTCATATTATTTCCCTTACTTAGTAAAAAGTGTGATTCAAGATGGAGGTCGAGAATAGGAACAACGGACAAAAAAATCCAGAGAAATTCAGTGCCGTGACCGTTTCGGAGGTGGCCGTACCCTCCCCGCTATTGGTCGTGGGGCACGGAACGTTGGCCTTTGCCCGGAACGTCCGCCTTCTCCCAAGCCTGAAGGGTGCTTTCCCGAAATAAAACACTGACTTAGACTTATGTCGTGAGGTACAATTAAGTTGTAGCCCGCGTTAAATTTCCGAGCAATTTAGTGACTGGAGTCGATGAAACCCCTGAAAATCGGCATCACCGGCGTCCGCGGTATCGTTGGTGAAACCTTCACCCCGGAGCTGGCGGTGGAGTTTGCCCAAGCCTTTGGCTCCTATTTGGATGGTGGACGCATTCTCATCTGTCGCGACACCAGGTCGTCGGGGCCAATGATTCGGTCGGCAGTACTGGCAGGATTACTGGCAACCGGCTGCGAAGTTGTAGACCTTGGGGTCTGCCCAACACCGAGCATGCAACTGGCTGTGAAATCGCTTAAAGCCGAAGGTGGCATTGCCATAACGGCCGGTCATAATCCGTGGGAGTGGAATGCTCTTAAGTTTGTGCGCGGCGACGGGCTTTACCTTAATTTCACTCAAGCCGAAGAGTTGCTCGATATTTTCCATCAAGGAGAGTTTGCAAAGGCCAGATGGGACACGATCAAACAAGTCGTGCCTCAGGCTGATCCAATCGAGGAGCATATAAGGGTCTTGGAGCGGACCTTTGCAGCCGATCAAATCAGATCAAGACGTCTGAAAGTGGCCGTAGATTGTTGTAATGGAGCTTGCTCCGTTTTTAGTCCGCTTTGGCTCGAGAGACTAGGTTGCGAAGTCCTGGCAGTTAACAATGATCCTTCGGCCGCTTTTCCGCATCCGCCTGAGCCTAAGCCCGAAACGATGGCCCAGCTTTGTGCAGTCGTTAAGGCCACACACGCGGATATCGGTTTCGCTCACGACGCGGATGGGGAGCGGTTAGGAATTGTGACTGACTTGGCGCAGCCTCTCTCAGAAGAGTTGACGCTTGCACTTGCCACAGAGATTCGACTAAGGAAGAAAAAGGGTGCAGTAGTCACAAATATCTCTACCACCGGCGCCATCGATTGCATTGCTGCAAAGCACGGAGGTAGCGTGGTACGCACCCCGGTCGGTCAGGCATACATTTCCGAGGGTCTGATTGAACACAACGGAATATTAGGAGGCGAAGGGAGCGGCGGCATTACCGTACCTGAGGTGCACATGACTCATGACAGTGCTGCCGCAATAGGACTCATTCTTGAACACCTGGCTGACAGTGGAGAGTCTGTATCCGAACTGGTAGCGCAGCTCCCGCGTTTGACTACATTGAAGCAAAACGTCTCCGTAGAACCTACGCATCTCTATTCGGTCCTCCAGGATTTTCGTTCGACAGTAGAAGGCGACGAACTTGAATGCGATTTTACCGATGGTTTGAAAGTTACGTTGCCAAATGGATGGGTTCACGTACGGGCTTCCAATACCGAATCAATGATCAGGATCATTGCTGAGGCTGTGGATCCAGAAGAAGCACGCCAATTAATTGAGTGGGCACGAAGCAGGTTGAAGAGATAGTCTGCGGGGAGTCTTTTTCACGCAAAGACGCAAAGGGGGCAAAGACGCAAAGAGAACATGAATAAGATCTGGGTTCAAGCATTAGGCGGACTTGCTTTCTTTGCGTCTTTGCCCCCTTTGCGTCTTTGCGTGAATCAATTTTGAATGCGAGCGATACCGACACTAAAAATTAGCATCTCTGGTGTCCGTGGAGTTGTCGGCCAATCGCTTACTCCGACGCTGTTAACTCGCTTTGCCCAGGCGTTTGGCACCCACTCAGGGGCAGGTACTGTCGTGATAGGTCGCGATCCACGCACCTCAGGTGAGATGGTTAAACACGCTGTTATTGCCGGTCTCTTGTCGAGTGGATGTAGAGTCGTCGACGTCGGTATGTGTCCGGTTCCGACCGTTCAGCTCCAGGTACGTCATCGTCAGGCGCAGGGCGGCATAGCCATTACAGCAAGTCACAACCCGGCTGAATGGAACGCGTTGAAATTCGTTGGCTCCAACGGATTATTTCTGGACTCTGGCCAGGCGCGTGAGTTGCTCGACATCTATCACCAGGGCGATTACACCAAGGTCAGTGGTGACGAGATAAGGGGATCTGAAGAAGTCGAGGGCTCGACCGAACTACACATCAAGGCAATTCTCGATGTCCTTGGGCCTCTTCCGAAAACGGCGCGACCACTTCGCGCGGTGCTTGATTCATGCAACGGCGCAGGCTCTCTGGTCGGCCCGAAGTTGCTGGCCGCGCTTGGTGCGGAGATAATCCCCATCAACGTTTCTCCAGACGGCTCTTTCCCGCGACCCGCGGAGCCATTACCAGAGAATCTCGGCGATCTCTGTGCGGCAGTTCGTCAGCATCATGCAGACATCGGTTTCGCCCAGGACATGGACGCTGATCGGTTGGCTATTGTTTCTGAACAGGGCCTGCCTATTGGAGAAGACTACACGCTGGTACTGGCGGCGATGTATGTGCTGAGTAGAGAGCGTGGTCCTGTCGTTGCTAATTTGTCGAGTACTTCAGCCCTCGGAGATGTAGCCAAGAGCTTTGGTTGTCCGATCTTTCTCACCAAAATCGGCGAGGTCAATGTCACTGACAAAATGGAACAACAAAATGCTGTCATCGGTGGAGAGGGAAACGGGGGAGTAATTTATCCCCGAATCAATTTTGCCCGCGATAGTTTGGTGGGTATGGCCCTGGTGCTTCATCTGCTCGCGGAATCAGGTAAGACTGTGACGCAGTTGATTGAAAGCCTTCCGCACTACAGTATCGTAAAAGAAAAAATGAGCTGTCCGTCAAATAGGATTCCCGCAGTGCTCAGAATGCTTAGGAAAGAGTTCAGTGACTTTCCGTTGGATAACCGCGACGGTATTAAGGTGACATTGCCGGATGGTTGGTTCCTGGTGAGAGGATCCAACACAGAGCCGATCATTCGAATCGTTGCCGAAGCAAAAAGTGAGCAAAGAGCCAGAGAGATTGTCTCTGGTGTTTACCAGCAAGTGGCAAACAGCATTAACGTTTAGTGACCTAATTTGAGCGACTCCGTGATATCCGTGCCTCCGTGGTGAATAAATCCAAGCATTAAACTCACCACGGAGACACGGCGGTCACAAAGATAGTACAAACCCAGGACACTACTTAACATTTAGTTCGCAATTACCCTATTAGCCCCCAATTCAGGAAAGGTACCAAACATGAGAATTTCCGCATTGGCTCAGAGGAAGGTCAGTGGAGATCTTTTGAACTGCCTCTTCGATAAGATGGCAATCTTGTTGTTCCTATCGTTTTCCCTAACGACGGTAGTTTCAGGTCAGCAAGCGGCAAGCGCCACCCTCACTGGGAGCGTGACAGATCCAAATGGAGCAGTCGTTTCGGGCGTTAGCATAGCGGCGACGCAAGTGGCGACCGGGATCCGGCGAGAAACCGTAACGAATGACGAAGGACTCTTCGTTATTCCTAATCTGGCCCCAGGTGACTACGAACTACGTGTTGAGGCGAAGGGCTTCTCCACCAAACTCACCAAAACACCCATCCCCCTCCAAGTAGGACAAACTGTGACATTCAATGTCCCGCTCGAGATCGGTGTCAGTGAGTCAATGACTGTTGATTTGGACGTTCCTCCCGCATTGATTGATAACAGCGCCTCACTGGTGAACGGGGTAGTTGATTCCCGCGAAGTCGAGAGCTTGCCCTTGAATGGACGTAACTTCCTCGAGCTCGCTCTGCTGATCCCGGGTAATTCTCCGGCACCTAACTTTGACCCTACTAAGACGAACACGGTGGTTATCTCCTCCGCCGGCCAGCTGGGTCGCGGTGGCAATGTCACCGTAGACGGGTCGGACAACAACGATGATGTGGTTGGAGGCTCAGTACAGAACATCTCGCAAGAGGCAGTCCAGGAATTTCAAATTGCCACGAATCGATTTTCCTCCCACTTGGGCCGTTCAGGCTCTTCAGTTATCAACATCGTTACCAAATCTGGAACGAATGAGTTTCATGGGTCAGGGTCTTTCTATTTTCGGCACCGCGAGTTACAAGGTCTGCCGGCCACTTTTGACCGCAGCCTGGAACAGTCGCCTCCTTTCGACCGGCAACAATATGCTTTCGCTTTGGGCGGGCCAATTAAGAAGGACAAGGCTTGGTTCTTCGGCTCGTTTGAACATCGTGACCAGGACGGAGTTGTGCTGGTGGGTGAGAGAGACAACGCCAGCCGGTCCATCAGACGAGGTTTTGCGCCTTCGCCACTAAACGACTTCCTGACAACTGAGCGAATCGATTGGAGTCCGAGCGACGCTGATCGTCTTAGCTTTCGCTATTCATATCAACGAGAGAAGGGTGTCGCAGCCAGTACTCTGGTCCGAGCGATTGGCTCGGCATCGCAAAGACAGTCGAGCAAGAATAAAACTAATTCATTTCTGGCCAACTACACGCGCGTGATTTCGCCGCGTGATGTCAACAGTTTCAATTTCAGCTTCAGTACTTTTATCAACCAGACTTTGCCCGTGACACCCGGGCCGCAGCTGACCTTTCCAAGCATACAAGATGGTGCCTCCTTCCGAGTGCCACAGCAGACGAAACAGCGGCGCCTTCAGTTTAATGATACCTACACTCTAGTTCGGGGCAACCACACCTTCTATCTGGGTGGGGAAGTCCAGCGAGTAGAAGCGGATCTTGACCTGCGAGTGTTTCAGGAAGGTCGGATCGAACTGATTGAAGATTTTCCAGATTTCGATCGCGATGGAAATGGTCGTGTCGATGATAACGATTTACTGTTCGCGGTTACTCTACGTAGCGGGGTCCCCGAACGTCCTCTCCTGCTTCCTGACACGAACAATACTTATCTCGCGGGCTTTATTCAGGACGACTGGCGAGTGCACCCGCAACTCACGTTAAATCTCGGCCTGCGATATGAACTCGATACTGACGTAAAGAACGTAAGCCGTACAGACGAGCTGAATCCGTTGATTCTGCCGTTCTTGACTGGTGAGAGAGGCCGAGACAAAAACAATTTTGCACCCCGCGTTGGGTTCAATTTCTCCACCCGCGACGGGAGGACAAGCATCCACGGAGGGTACGGCATCTACTACGATCGCGTGACTCTGGAGATCCAAACTTTAGAGCGCGGCTTGGATGGGCGTGCTTTGCCGGTAGAGGTGCGCGCCGGCAACCTCTTTTTCATTCCCCCGCCATTCCTTTTCGATCCTGTAAAC
>DASSCG010000518.1:0-2786 GCA_035697925.1 Pyrinomonadaceae bacterium | reverse complement strand
CCTATAACCTCTTCCGTAGCGGAACTGACAACCTTAAGAGTTGCCGTTTTTCCGTCCGTAGTGCCTGAGTAAACAACCGGCTCACCTTGATCTTCGCTACCCGCACGGACTGGACCACCGCGCTCGCGTACGTGAGTACCTTTAGCAGAAAATCTCCCCTGGCTATCTACCTTCAGTGGTTCAGTAATCGTGCCATGAGCGCAGTCATACTCAATTCTGGCGCCTTCATCAGTTACTTCTACTGAAATATGGTTTCCGCCCCAAGTGCCTTTATTCATCCGACCCTCCTGCTGCAGGACCGCTAAATCCCTGCTATTAGCAATCGGAGCATTACTCGGCACGCTCGGGAAGTAAAGAGCAGCGACCAATGGCGCCACTAAGAATGTAAAGACGTATTTCATCAGTTACCTCCCAGCAAACTACCAAGAGAACGACTACATCGCCCTAATCTTGCGGCGCTCACAGTCCTGGGTCATTGGTCCTTGGTTTTCCTTCGCGCTTTAACATCGTTCATCACAATATTAATAGCCAGAGCTATACCCGCGATGGCGGCAATCAGGAAAAAGATCATTGAGAAACCGGGATACCCCAGAATGCGAAACGACGTCTCCACTCTCATCAGCATTGCTGCTCCAACAATCAGAGCTGCCAACACGAGTCCCAGCGAGATTCTATTCGCGACTTTCTGCAGTCCTTCGACTACCACTTTTTCATCGATAGCGTCGACGCGAATTTTTAATTCGTTATTACCAACAGCATCCAGGATCCTATTGACGCGAATAGGTAGTTTCTCAACAAACTCTTTCACTTCGACCGCGCCGCTCAGCAAGTTTCCGGGCGCCAGACTCTTCAAAACATTTCTTTGTAGAATCTCGGTTGCACGCTCGCGGATCACAGCATTTGGATCGAAGCCGGGATCAAGTGTGTAAACAGAACGATCCAGATTGAGTAGGGCTTTGGCCATCATGGTGAATTCGGAAGGAAGCCTAAACCAGCAATCTGCGGCAATCCTCGTGATCTCAAGCGCAACCTGGCCAGCATCGATGCGAGTCAAATTAGCGTCCGCATTGTCCGCCACGAGATCTGCAACCCGACGCACGAATTCTGAGCGGTCGAAGCCCGGTTTGGCCTCACCCATTTTGATCGCCGTTTCTGCGGCGTCCTCTCCTCGCCCTTCGCTGATCGACAACAACAAGCGCAGTAAGCTGTCGTGAAAACTCTGCACCAACCTGGCCACCATTCCCAGATCAAGCAAACCTATGCGTTCGTCGTCAGTAAGGAAAACATTTCCCGGATGAGGATCTGCATGAAAGACACCATCAACCAGCATCTGTTGTAGGTAGGCACGAAAAAGCTCATCCGCAAGTCCGGGTCCGTCAATCTCCAACAGCCTGAGCGGGCTCACATCGGTGATTTTTTTTCCCGGAATGTACTCCATGGTGAGTAAGCGTGAGGTCGTGTAGTTCATAATCGGCTCAGGAATGATAATCCGTTCATACTCCCTGAGGTTCTCAGCGAACATCAGGAGGTTCTTAGCTTCCGTCGTAAAATCAAGCTCTTGCAATAAACTCTTGCGCAGCCCCACCAACATGTTGCCGAATTCGTAGCGCTTACCCAGTTCGGTGTGAGCGTCCATGAATTGCGCGAACTCCTCGAGCGCTTCCAAGTCTTCGACGATCTGCTCGCGAATGTTTGGTCTTTGAACCTTAACGACCACCGCTCGTCCGTCGCGCATGTATGCTCTGTGCACCTGGGCCAGAGAAGCCGCCGCCAGGGGTTGCGCCTCAAATTCGGCGAACGCTTTGGAGATGCGCACTCCAAGTTCGCCTGAAACGATGCGATCAACTTCCTCGTAGGAAAACGGTTCGATTCGATCCTGAAGTCGCGTCAAGGCTTCCAGGTAGGGAGCCGGCAAAAGGTCCGCGCGCGTTGAGAGCAATTGCCCCAGTTTTATAAACGTCGGTCCCAGCTTTTCTAAGTCAGTCGCCAGTTCCTCGGCCTTAGGTGCCGAAGTCTCAGGCTTTGCTTCATCAAGCTCAATGTCCTCGTACAGTCCAGCCTGTTTAACCAAATCCGAGCGGCCGTACTTGACCATCAGCATTGCCACGTCTTTGTATCGTTTGAAATGTTTAGTCTTCAGCAGGACCATCTATGCCCTCTCATTCTCAACTTGAAACGATGTTTCACTCTCGTTCGAGAGATCAAATACCACGCTGTCTCAGGAGCGGTGGTGTTGAAAATAACTCGACCGTGCCTTAGACAAGGGGAAAACCGGTAAAAGGAGGATTACTATATGTTGGGGGATAAGTGACTTTGGCGCCAACTAATATTGATCGACGCTTGGAGAATCAGAAAGATCCAGGGGGCTACTGATTTCCAGGGGCTTTTGTCGTTGACGTAGAGCCAAGAGCCCGATCAATCGCTGCTCTAAGATCCCCAGCACTCAACGACGTAAGATAGACTCCGTTGATAAAGATTGAGGGAGTGCTGTCAACCCCGTACATCTCGCCATCAGAAATATCGTGTCGCACTTCAGCGGCGAAGGTCCCACCGTCTAACGCTGAATCGAAACGCGCGCGGTCCAATCCGAGTTCGGATGCATACTTCTTGAGTGATGGTACGTCCAAAGCGTTCTGTCGTTTGAACAGCAGAGCCGTGTACTCAAAGAATTTGCCCTGGGCGTGCGCAGCGTTGGCTGCTTCGGCGGCCTTGCGAGCATTGGCGTGCATCGCCAACGGAAAATCGCGTACCACCAATCTGACTTTGTTGCCGTAGGAGTTGACCAC
>DASSCG010000517.1:0-5069 GCA_035697925.1 Pyrinomonadaceae bacterium | reverse complement strand
TTTTACGGCGTAACTGACAGGCTTTACATTAACGCTTACCGATCTCCCATCTGCCAGCCGGGATTGTGTAAGACGATCGAGCTCGGGGTCGGCTACCATTGGCTCGATGAACGAGGAAGATCGCCTATTGCTCTGACAACTTACGCCAGCGTAGAAGGTGACGATAATTTCAAGAAAGATTACACGTATAACCTGCAGGTAATGGTTGCCCGCAGTGTCACTCGATACGTTCATCTATTCTTTTCGCCGGCTGTGCACTTCAATGCAAACCAGGGACGCCGTTTTGATCCCAGGCCGAATGACTTCTTTCCTCCCGAACCTCTTGCAAATCAATTCGCACAGGACAAGCACGGCGGATCCTTCGGGTTTGGCATCAATGCGCGCGTCCGACCCACAATTTCACTGCTTTTTGAATACACACCTCGTGTCGGTTTTAAGCTGGGCCAGGTAGTCCCTGTTTTCGACTCCGGCTCAAACCGAATTACGGGTTTCAGAAATCTGTCAGAACCGGCGCTCGGATTTGGCATCGGAAAAGATATCGGCCGCCATACTTTCACTCTGACTTTTTCTAACACTCAGACGTCCACTACCAGTAGATACAACTCAAGCAATTTGTTGCTGCCTCCGAGCCGTTTCACGGTTGGCTTCAATTTGTACCGGAGATTTTTGAAGTGAGATGGTCGTCGGGAGTGGTCTCATCGTTTTCTGAAGGATCAAAAGGAATTCGCGAGTAGTAGATTATTCAAATTGCGAGGTTAAGGATGCGAGCACTCATTCGACTATTTCTAGTTGGCGTCTTGTTAAGCTTAGTTGCCTTTCCGCTTGCTAACCCATCCTTTTCGGAATCCCACACGTCTCGACACCATTCGTCGAAGAATTCCCTGAGAACACGGGCCGAGCACCATAATCTCACCAGACATGACAGCGGCCCTTCAGCTGAAGCCACGCACACCTACAAAACGCCTTGGCAATCGATATTTCATACTCAGTCAGTTTTTTGGGGCGGCAAACACAGTCACGAAATGGGAAGGGGAAATCCTGTGCCTGGAATCTTTGGACTACCAGATGAAAATGCGCCAGCCCCGCTGCGATCTTTGCTGGGGCTCGCTCAGATTGTCGATGTTACCGTCAACAGCAATTTCTTCTCGCCAATTAGTGTGCGAATTTCTGCCGGCGACACGGTTCGCTGGACTTGGACTGCCGGTGGCCACACCGTTACCAGTGGCACATGCTGCGAGGCAGATGACAACTTCTGTTCTCCAAGTGATTTCAACTGCGATCTCGGTGCGCCGTCAGGCGCGGGCGCAGTTTATTCACATACGTTTAATTCGCCCGGCACCTTTCAGTATTTTTGCACCCAACATGGCGCCGCTATGACGGGAACTGTCACTGTCGATCCGGCGACGACCACTTCGACTGTTCAGTTTAGCGCAGGCTCTGGAAGCGTCAGCGAGACACTTGATGCAACTACAAAAATCGATCTGACAGTTACTCGTTCCGGAGATACCTCGGGAGCAGCTTCGGTTAATTATGCGAGCGCAGACGGAACAGCCAGTGAGCGATCAGACTATCTAACCACTGTGGGTGCCTTACGTTTCGAGCCCAATCAGACTTCTAGAGTCATTACCGTCTTCATCGTGGATGATCGCCTGGGTGAAAGCGCCGAGACGTTCACAGTTACCTTGAGCAATCCGGTTGGTTGCACGCTCGGGTCCCAAACGGTTTTCAGCGCAACTATTAACAGCGATGAAAGCGTTAATGGGCTCAATCCGGTCCGTGACGCCAGCTTTAATACCGACTTCTTCGTCCGCGAGCACTACGTCGACTTCTTCAATCGAGAGGCGGACCCGGCAGGTCTCGGTTTCTGGAAGAACCAAATCGACGAATGCACTACGCAAGCCTGTCGCGAGATACGCCGCATTAACGTAAGCGCGGCCTTCTTCGTCTCGATCGAGTTCCAACAAACGGGATACTTGGTTTACAAGACTTATCAGGCAGCTTTTAATTCAGGCGAGTTTTTAAAACTGCGAGATTTCCTGCCGGACTTGCAGGAGATTGGGAGAGGAGTGGTGATAGGTCAGCCCGGTGCGGACGCGCAGTTGGAGGCGAATAAACAGCGTTTCTTCAGCGACTTTGTTCAGCGCGCAGCATTCCTGGACAACACAGCTTATCCTACAACTTTGACGGCCCAGCAATTTGTGGACAAGCTCAACACAAACACGTATGACCCACGTAACCCGAGTGGTGGCGGCTCGCTGACTTCGGCGCAAAGAGACGACTTAATCGCGCAGTTAACTCCTAATCCCGCATCTGCCAGTTTGCGCGCACAAGTTGTGCGCGCGGTTGCAGAGAATTCGGTCTTTCACTCCCGCCAATTCAACAAGGCGTTCGTCTTAATGCAATACTTTGGCTATCTGCGGCGCAATCCCAACGATTCCCCAGATTCAGATTTTTCCGGCTTTAATTTCTGGCTCGGGAAGTTAAATCAGTTCAATGGTAACTTCGTCGACGCAGAAATGGTCAAAGCCTTTATTACCTCTGGTGAATACGCGCAACGCTTCGGTCCATGAGACAGCGTTGGTTTAGGTTTTAAATAGGGATTGGCCGGTTTCCGATTCAGACCGGAGATGAAGTAAAAACTGAGCCGGAACTCAGACGCAAGAAAGAAGCGGCACCACACCAACTTCCAGAGTGGTGGCCGTTTGAACTGCCATGATCGACACGCCCAGAAGCGAACGCAGTTCAACTGTCTTAGCTGTTTTTCTTTTCTGAGATCGTGGGACGAACCTGATACGAGTGATACGGCGCCCATCAACTCGTTCAATCTCAAAAACCCCGTTATCGTGCTCCACCTTATCTTCGGCTCTAAGAATCCGTCCGGCGCGATCCATCAAAAAGCCTGCAATCGTTGTGTACCCGTTGTCTTCCGGGATGTCTAGTTCAAGGTACTGGTTTGCGTCGCGCACACTTAACATCCCGTCCAAAATATAAGCAGCACCATCTTTTCTGATCTGCTCCCGCGCTTCTTTGTCATACTCGTCATTGATCTCGCCCACGATCTCTTCCAGCAAATCTTCGAGCGTGAGTATCCCTTCCAAACCGCCGTGTTCATCTATGACAAATACGAAATGGACGCGTGCTGCCTGCATTTGGCGCAAAGCCTCGCCCAGTGAAGCCGTCGCCGGAATAAACATAGCGGGGCGGACAAGTTGTCTTAGGTCGAACCCGTCCAGTGTGATTCGACCCATGTCCAGGTCTTTTCTGAATAGCAGTCCAACAATCTCATCCAGTCGTTCGCCGTAGACAGGGAGTCGAGAGTAGCCGGTGAGCAGGAATGCGTTTCTCGCATCCTCGAGCGTGGCTGTTACAGGTAGGGCCTTAACCTGAGTGCGGGGAACCATCGCTTCGCTGACTTCCGCGTCCGAGAACTCGAACACTCTATGAATCAATTGCTGTTCTTCGGGTTCCAGCTGTCCGCTTTGTCGAGATACATCCACCAACCGTCGGAGTTCTTCTTCCGTGTAAACAGAGGCGTGGTCTTGAGCCGGATGTAACCCAAAAAGCCGAACAACCCGAGTCCCGGACCAATCGAGCATTCGGATGGGCCACCGAAAAACTCTGTAGAACGCTTCCATGGGCCACGAGATTGCTAGTGCAACTTTTTCGGCTCGCTCCAGTGCCAGGGTCTTGGGAGCAAGTTCACCCAGCACAATGTGTAGGAAAGTAATGATCGAGAAGGCAACAGCGAAGGAAATGGTATGTAGGGTTACTTCAGAAACCCGACCTCGTAACGGCGCCTCGAGCAAGTGAGCGAACACTGGTTCGCCAATCCATCCCAGGGCTAGAGACGCCATAGTAATGCCCAATTGGGTGGCAGATATATAACCATTCAAATTATCGAGCAGGCCCAGCAGTCGACTGGCGGTGCGGCTTCCGCTGGCAGCGAGCATTTCAATTCGCGATCTGCGGACTCCCACCAGCGCAAACTCTGAAGCGACGAAAAAACCGTTGGCCAAAACGAGAAGGAAGACAATGATGATGTAAAGTAGTGTCAGCATATGTAAATCGAATTATACAAGGTTATGTTTTCTGCTGCGATGACGCTAACTCCTCGGTAGTGTGCAGTGTGAATTTAGCGCCGAACGGCTCAAAAGAAGACCTCTCAAGCTTAATTAATTTACAGGTTGGGAAGGGAGGTTTACCCCCGCTTGAGTGGCAATGGAAGTCAGCGGGGGTGAACCTCCCTTCCTAACCTGCAAATTTTGGTGACCATCTTCTATTTCAGTAACCCTGCTCTAATTTGACACACGGTTGCCAAAGCGCAACCTTAGGCTGGCATTAGCCAACGCCTTCGGCGTTAAATTCACACTGGAGAATTTGAGAACCATACTTAGGATGATTGCAACCTTGAACTCCTGGGATGCTCTTGTGCGCCGCGTTGAGAATCTCGCGTCTGATTCACCCGCCACGAAGGAAATTCTGACGTTTTATGGCGAGTTGCTTAAGACGCAAAGAGATATCGAGGGATGGCTGCGCAGTCGCCGAGACTGGTTGCCATCCGGGTGTCTTTCTGAAGACCTGCCAGTGCTTAGAGATTGCCTGCCAATGCTTCTACAAAAGGTGGCGACACATGGTCCGGCGCCACTCGCGCAGGAAGCACAAGGGCTTTTGACGGCCTCGATCGAAGTTATTGATGAGACACTTTTAACCTATTGGCACCTGCCTTCTGATACACAATTTTTTGCGAAAGCTTTCTTGCAGCCGTACGCACGTTGGCTCGCGGACTCTGGCGGCAAGCCTATTGATAAGAGTTTTATCCCGCAAGAGCATCGATGTCCTTTTTGTGGAGGAATGCCGCAAGTCAGCTTCCTGCAAATAACCGAAGCACAATCTGAAAGCGGTAATCGCCAACTGATTTGCGCTGCGTGCCTTACTAACTGGGCGTTCCGGCGTGTTGTTTGCGCCTACTGTGGTGAGGAACGTCCATTCAAACTAGGTTATTTCCACACTAAGGAATATGACCATGTAAGAGTCGAGGCTTGCGATACGTGCAGGCATTACATCAAAGG
>DASSCG010000516.1:0-3887 GCA_035697925.1 Pyrinomonadaceae bacterium | reverse complement strand
TGCGCAGGTTGGCAGATGCGTCCGTCACACCAGCCTGTGTCGCCAACGATACCTTCGTTAGGACCCTGGCTAATGGAACTTACTCAATTCAGGTAACCCCGGGTTGTTTCTACACGGTCGAACCCGATCAAGACGAGTTGATAGACCGCTTTGGCGGTACCGGTGTGTCCAGACCATTTTCGAGAGATGTTTTCGTTGCCTTCAACTTAACGGGCGTAGATTTTGTCGCGGGTGCCACGCCTTCGCCCAGCATCGCGGGGCGTATTATCGATGGCACTAAATGCCCAAATTATAATCCGAGTGTTGACGCGAACACGGAGTGTGGCCTCCCGGGTGTAACGGTAACGGGTGAGTGGAGCGGTGAAACCAGAACTGATGTCAGTAAACAAATTGACCCGGCGGATCCCTCTATCAGCGGGCGGTACACCCTTCCCACTTTTCTGACTAATAGTGTAGTGAGAGTTAGAGCTTCTCGTCCTGGCTACGTTATTACGATGATCCCGCCAAACACGGAGCAAATTACGCTGACGAATGTAAGCAGATTCCTGGTTGATCTTAAAGCGGTGCCTGCAAATACTGCTCCGGCGGTAAGTCTTGTCGACCCCGCGAACGGTACGTCCTACCCAGCGGCCACGCCGGTCGTGATCAATGCGAATGCGTCGGATGCTGATGGCGCGATCAGTAAAGTGGAATTTTTCCAGGGCAATACAAAACTCGGTGAAGACACAAGCGGCCCCTACAGTTTTACCTGGAACCCATTAGCTCCTGGAAACTACGCGCTCAAGGCTGTGGCAACTGACAATGGAGGCCTAACCACTACCTCAAGTCCAGTGAATGTGACTGTGAATGAGCCACCGATGGTTGCGCAATTCAATGCCAGCACGGCCGCGGCAAACGAGACGGTTAACGCCACAACGAGAGTTGATCTCACAGTCACCCGCACTGGAAACACCTCAGCTGCGGCCTCAATAAACTACGCGAGTTCGGATGGCACAGCCATCGAACGTTCGGACTATTTGGCCGCGCTGGGTACACTGCGTTTTGCGCCCACTGAAACCACCAAGACAATTCCTGTTTTTATCGTCGACGACGCGTTTGGCGAATCTCCTGAAACCTTCAATGTCAGCCTAAGCAATCCTGTTGGCGTAACGCTCGGTGCCCAGTCACTAATCACTGTCACGATCAACAGTAACGAAGCCAGCAACGGCGTTAACCCTGTTCGGGATGCTACCTTCAGCTCTGACTTCTTCGTGCGACAGCACTATGTCGATTTTTTCAACCGTGAGGCTGATCCTTCCGGGCTGGCTTTCTGGAAGAATCAGATCGATGAATGTACCACCCAGGCCTGTCGCGAGATCCGGCGCATCAACGTCTCGGCAGCCTTCTACGTTTCCGGTGAATTCCAGCAGACCGGCTATCTGGTCTACAAGACCTACCAGGCGGCGTTCAATACGGGTGAGACACTGGATCTGCGGGCGTTCCTCCCGGACACACAGGAGATCGGGCGGGGCGTGATCATCGGGAATCCCGGAGCCGACCAGCAGTTGGAGACCAACAAGCAGAACTTCTTCCTCGACTTCGTGCAGCGCCCGGCGTTTCTGGCGGCATACGGGGGGCTGTCAGCGCAGGCGTTTGTGGATATGTTGAATAGCAACACGCTGGATCCGCAGAATCCGGGAGCCGGTCCATCCCTGACACAAGGAGAACGGGATGCGCTGGTGACGCAGTTATCACCGGACCCGACTTCGTTTACGCGGCGAGCGCAGGTTTTGCGATCGGTTGCTGAGAATGGCCTGTTCAATCAGAGACAATTCAACAAGGGATTTGTGTTGATGCAGTACATCGGGTACCTGCGGCGCAATCCTAATGCACCACCAGACTCGAACTTCGACGGATACAATTTCTGGTTGGGTAAATTGAATCAGTTCAACGGGAACTTCGTGGACGCGGAAATGGTGAAAGCGTTCATCACCTCGGGCGAGTATATCGCTCGCTTCGGTCCGTAAGGTGGGAGATTAAGCAGTAGGGAAGAACAGTAGCGACGCCTGTCTGCCAATCTAGCCTGCGAAGCAGGCGTAAGCATAAATCTGGGGCGTGAGCCCCAGGAATTTATCATCAATAGAATCGTGAGCCCATGAAATGGGCGGCAGCCCTTTGCACCCAATTCCCCTATGTTGGACGCGCCCTGCTGCTGTCGCCCGCATTCGCGGGCTTGAAAGGTGTTCGTGCTGTTATCTGGGGCTCACGCCCCAGGGCTTTATGCTTATGCCTGCTCCGCAGGCTCTTTGTGCAAAGCCGCTCAACGCACAGTTTGGTAGCCAACGGATCAGGAAAACTTTTTCCGCGTTACTCAGCATGTCTGAATCGTGACGCACACTCAACGAACATCCAAGGAGACCCCCAAATGCCCTTTTCCCACTCGACGCGGCTGTGTCGTGGATTTCTTCTCGCCATCGCGACTCTTTTCCTGATCCTGCCGGCCGAGGCAATCAAAGCCCAGGACACCGTCACCGGCGCGTTCGAAGGCATTGTGAGCGACAGTCAGACCGGCGCCAGCTTAAAAGGCGCGCGGGTTGAGATCATTAACCAACAAACTGGCCTCACGTTTTCCTTACAAACGGATTACCGCGGAGGTTTTTTTCAAGGATTGCTGCTCCCGGGCATCTACGTCGTGCGTGTGTCAATGCCTGGTTATCAAACCAAGGAAGTCTTCCAACGCCTGCGCATTACTTACACTGGTGAGGTTGTGCCCATTCCAGTTGCATTGGACCCAGTTCCTGCTGGTGTTACTCCTGCGGCAACGCCCACACCTGTCGCCGGACCTGCAGCGGCGGTTGAGGACACTGACATTAGGGCCACTATTGGTACTAGTGATGGGCGCCGGAGCGGTTCATTCACAGCAGAGGAAGTTGTGACATTGCCCATTGGTGGAACAACGATCACTCGAACCTTCGATGAGTTAGCGCTACTGCTACCCGGGGTCGCACCACCACCGCAAACATTGGGAAGTGTTGCTGGCCCAGGAGTCGGAGCCGGAGTGGGCTCAGCGGGACAATTTGCCGTAAACGGCATGCGATCGCGAGGAAACAATTTTACGGTTGATGGTTCCGACAACAATGACGAGGACATAGGAGTCAGGCGACAGGGCTTCGTGGCGCTGGTGCCGCAGCCGCTTGAGTCTATTCAAGAGTATCAAGTCATAACACTGCTAGCGCCGGCGCAGTTTGGTCGCAACATCGGCGGGCAGGTGAACGCGGTTTCCAAGTCCGGTGGAAACACTTTGCACGGCACTGTCTATGGACTCTTTAATTCAAGCCAACTCAATAAGAGGAATTTCTTTGACACTCCAAGTGCTGTGGCGAACTCGCCGCTGCGAACTGCGTCCAATCAACCGGTGTTACTCGACGGAACGGCACTTGTCAGTCACAACGAGAGTGCTGGCAAAGACTCTTTTACGGCGGGGCAGGGAGGACTCGTAATTGGGGGGCCACTGGCCCATGACCGCACGTTCTTTTTTGCATCCTTCGAAGGTGAACTCATCAACGCCACAAAGGAGGAGAGTTTTGCAGTTCCCACCGTCGAGCAGCGAGGCGCCTTCAATTCCGGGGCCAGCGCAATCTTTCGCAATCCTTTTGGCGCTCGCGATGCAAATGGCAACCCTATCGAACAAGCCTTTGCCTTTCCAACGACCATTCAGGGCGAGGGAATTTTTAGTCTTTATCCTTTTCCGAATAATCCTCAAGGCGTCTATGGCGCAAACACTTTTACTCAGGTTCTGCCGGCAAGCGGCCGGGGAAAGGTGTTTTCCGGAAAGGTGGATGACAACTTTAAACTTTGGGCGAGGCCCCAATCGGTTACAGGCAGATACAACTTTACCGACGATTGGC
>DASSCG010000515.1:0-5835 GCA_035697925.1 Pyrinomonadaceae bacterium | reverse complement strand
AACGACTAACAACTGACTACGGACCACTGACAACTGACTACCTACTACTGACTACTAGCAGTGCTTCGCGCAGGAACTGGCGTGAGAGTTATCTCCGTTCTGCGATTGCGAGAACGTCCGGCGACCGTGGTGTTCTTCGTCAAAGGGGTGGAGGCACCCATACCATTGGCTTGAATTCGAGATGGATCAACACCTGCCATCTGGAGTCTG
The DNA here is from genome assembly GCA_035697925.1 of Pyrinomonadaceae bacterium. Lineage (GTDB taxonomy): Bacteria > Acidobacteriota > Blastocatellia > Pyrinomonadales > Pyrinomonadaceae > PSRF01. The sequence continues at coordinate 5,625 of DASSCG010000515.1, read as the reverse complement.
TCCGAAAGGACGCGCGCCCGGTCCTGAGTGAGTTGCTGCAATGTAACCTCGTCACCTTTGTTATCTGTGTGGACTTCGATCAGGATCTGATAATCCGGGTTACTGGCTAACAGTGCTGCTAACGGCTCGAGCTTGGCCGCAGCGGCCGGCGCGAGGTCTGACCCTCTCGCGCTGCTCCACAGCGATTCGGGCAGCGCCAGCCGTAGGCCCGCGGGCGTTTCTTTTAAAGTTCCAAACTTCGCTAGGGTTTGCTTCAAGGTGGCTTGAGAGGCAATTCGTTGCTGCTCGCGCGCGACTGCATCCCTCCGAGCCTCCTCAGCCTGCCTCTCGCCTTCAAATCGCGCGACTTTTATCTTCGCTGCTTCCCCCTCAGCCCTGACGGTTTGTAGTTCATCGCGGAGTCTTGCGATTTCAATTCGTTGTTCTCGAGTCTTCTCGTTTGCCGAAGCCGCATCTCGCTCAGCCACTTCACGTGCCCGCTGTTCGCGTTCCAGCGCTACACGTAACTGATCTATTTCGGCTTGAGCACTTTCGGCGGTCTTCTCAGCGTTGCGCAAAGCTTCATCCCTTCGTTGAATGTCTTCACGCCGCAAACGCGCTGCTCGCCTTGCGATTGCCATCTCTTCGGCTCTAGCTCCGGACGAAATCGCCTTGCGTGCCAGCACGTCAACTTCAGCGGATGGTTGGTTGAACCTCCAACCTTGCTCGGCCGCCTGCAAATCGTCTTCTGCCTGTTGCAATTCACTCCCTGCATCCTGGTTCGCCCCTGCAAACTTTGCTAAAGCCACAGCCTGTCGCGCACCCAGTAGCGATACCGGTGTCTCGCGATAATCGCGATCGGCAATTTCCGGAACACGACTCTCTCTGAAATAGTCACTCGAGTTGCCGATGTATTGAACATTCATTGTGGCGATCTGGCTGTTGCCGGTTTTCTGGGGCGGCAGGTTTTCCATCACGACCATACGGCTGGGAATCTTCATAAGAAAGTGCGGTTCAGCCGTCACGATCAACGCGAACGTTTGCAGCGGCGTCGTTACGTCGAGCTTCGAATCAATGAACCCACTACCGCTTCTCTTGATCTCGCCGAGGTTGTCGACTCGTCCGTCAGGTGAAATCGCCCACAGCAGGTAAGTCGTATAAGCTCCACCCAACTCTGACGCCCTGGTCAAATTTTCAAGGCTCAACTCAACTCGAGTGCCGCGCCGTCCGGCCCGGCGGATCTTTGCCTCGCCCTTTAATCTGGGTAATAGCGTTGTTCCGCGAAACTTAACAGTAACGGTTTCATCCAACGGGTAAGTTATCGCGACAGTTTGCCGCTGAATATCGCTCTGGGCGACGACCGGTTGAATAAGCCCCAGTGCGCAACTCAGACAGAGAACCGAAGTTAGTCTCAGAGAAAAGCGGCTGATAATCATGGCAAAGCTCCTCAGTGGTAATTTCTATTCGAGGTTATCAGGGCTGGGGACCCCCGAGTGCTTAAGTTTCCTTATCACTTGATGCAGCGCAGCGATTCATTGTTGCCGAAGGGCCAAAGGGGGTCAAGCTATCGTCGAGACGAATTTTTTTGATAATTAGCCCTTCGGTGGGCCGCAAACTGAACGATTAGCAGGGATATTCCGGACAGAAGTAAGATATGTGAGAACCCACCCTTGTGAAGGAAAACCCTCAACACAATCCAAACGGCGATAAGTGTGCCGCCAAGTATCCACAACATTCAAAGGATCTCCTCTTAGCTTTTACCTTGGGTAGTTGATCTCTTTCTCAGCTCCAACGCCCTAAGACCTGAAGCCGAAGGATCGTTGCCAACCACAATTATGGTTCCGTCTTTGAGGGTTGCGGTGGCAAGCTTCCTAACCGTGGTGTCAGAGTTCGTTGAAACGGTGCTGCCTACAGGTCCAGAGCTTTTCCACATTCGACTTCCATCCTTGCCGGAAAGTCCAACTGCAAAATTCTTGCTGTCGGGAACAATTACATCCAACCACCCATCGTGATTCAGATCTCCAAATGCCACCGAGCCTGAAGGATTGAATCCATCAGCGAACCACTCGATCTTGCCGGCCGACGGGTTAACAGCCGCAATGCGGCCGAGATTTGTGATCAGAACTATTCGGTCAGAGTGGTCACTATCCAGCTCTACCACAGCGAGAGGTCCGGTAGGGTAATGGCCAACTTCAATTGACGCTCGGCGAAGAGCCTCAAATCGATCGGTGTCAAACATCCTTAACCCGATCTTTGTTCCCACCATCAATACCACGCCCGCTGAGGTTTCCGCCGTTATCGGAGCAGTTGTAAGTTCTACCCCCAAACGGATCGTCAACACATATTTACCAGCGACATCTCTAACTTCGAGGGCATTACTTTCTAAGGGCGTTACGATCCCGCGAAAACTTTTTGTAGTAAGCGCGATCGGAGGACCAAGCGGAGCGGCATTCAGCTGGATCGCGAGCTTTACCTGGCCGCTCTGACCATTTAACAAAATTAGTTGGTTCGTGCTGTCTTCTGTCACGTAGACTTCGGAACCCGGCTGATCGTCCAAGTCCGCGGCCAGACCACCAACGATCCCTGCGGGCAACTCGACTTGCCATGCTTCTTTTCCACTAAGACCATCGAGAGCTCGCAAGCCTTTGTCAAATGCGACAATCACCAGGGTAGTGTAATCTCCGAGGTTTGCCACTACTGGAACAAACTGCCGGGGCTGAGATGTGGCTGGCGTAGCTATCGACGTGTAATGCGCCGTCCAGAGAGTAATTCCACGTGCGCTGTCGAGCGCGTAAACAGTTCCGGCTGCATTCGTGACTAGAAAATCCGGGTCGCGATCCGAGCGAAGTTGCGCGGCAAATGGGACCGACAAGTCTCCGGTAGTGGCCACCCACCCTGGCACGGGGACCCGATAGACTCCCCCTCCATAGGCAGCTTCTTTGGTAACCACCAATTGTCCAATTCTTAGGAAGCGTTTTGAGTTGGTTGGTCCAACTCGCCAATAATAGCGACCAGGCGCCAGATTTCGGGGAATGAATTCACGTCCAGTGACCACCTTGTCAAACATCACATCGTTAAACCTATCGTCGGTGGATATTTGCAATCGATATCGCTGGACTCCCGGCTCCGGATTCCACTGAATGTGATCAGGTGCTGACAGTGGACTTGACGGGTTCTGGCCCAACGCTATACCAGTGCAACCAAGAATCACGGCCAGAAACAGATTGAGCCGGAAAAGTTTAACTATTAAAAGTTCAGAGCCTTTGATCTGGGAGGAAGAGGACCGGCGTCGGACAATAATGAAAATCATGTTCACGGCGCTTCGTTGAGCTTATATCCGACTCCACGAACAGTGAGCACATAGCGGGGGTTTTTCGGATCAGTCTCCAATTTCTTTCGAAGTCTGTTGATATGCGGATCGATATTGCGCTGATAGCCTTCGTAGTCAGTGCTCCACACATGGTCCAACAGTGCATTCCTGGACCAGGCACGTCCCGGTTCTGATGCAAGCAATTCGAGGATCTGGAACTCGAGCGGAGTGAGGTCAATGCGTTCACCCTGCCTGCTAACCTCATGCCTTCTCTTGTCGATGATCAGGTCTCCGACTTCAATGCGCTCTCCGTCCCTCACCTCTGAAACGGTACCTGAGCGCCTAAGCAGGGCGTCCACTCGATACTCCAGCTCGCGCGGGCTAAAAGGCTTTGCGAGATAATCGTCCGCGCCCGCTTCGAACCCGGCCACCTTATAATCGAGCGCATCGTGCGCGGTCAGAAATAAAGCAGGAGTTTGCACGCCGCGAGCTCTGACCCGTTTCAGCAGTTCAAATCCAGACATTCCTGGCATTGAGACATCAAAGATAAAACAATCAAACCGACCTGCGACTGCTGGCTCAAGGGCTGAAGCACCACTCTCGCGCTCTTCGACCTGAAATCCAAGTCGGCGGAAATATTCCGCCAGGAGGAGGCGCATGTCTGCGTCATCATCCACAATCAGAAGACGCTTTCCGGCGTGTTTAGTAGTCGCTGGCTGTTGTTGTTCCAAGACTTTAGATACCTTGTAAAACAAGCATGATTTGATTCAAAAAATCGCAATCGAATTATAACCCACTTATCGTTAGCAATCGACAGAGGGAGTGGTGGAATAAGAGGGGCGAGGTTTAAACAGTCCTCCTAACTGGCCTCTCGAGCGATCGGGAAATAGGACTTGCTTTGTCTTGCAGTGCTCGGAGTGTAGCGCAGATACCACTTCGTGGTTAAGAGTGTGCATTTTAACTTCTGACCATATAAAATATCGACCGTTTCTTCTCTCCTCGCAATAATCCCGACCTAAAACTGAATATAACTCTCATTAGTTGTTTAGGCAGTATGAGAGATGGAACAGATTGGCACAACTCCTTTGGGGAGTCTGGTTCAGACTGTCTAGAGGTGTAATTCCGTTTCTCTGCTAGAAGGGGCGGCAATGCTGGGAGAATGCGTTGCCGCTCTTTCTTTTCAGTCTTGGTTTCTTTGACTTTACTCAGGGTATCTAAGGACGGTGTCGTGATTTGAGAGGTGCTTGAGATAAGACAACCTACGAAACCGCACGAAATAACACAAATGTTTCGTGATCTTTGGTTGTGGATCGTTCTCGCCCACACATGGAAACCTTATTTAAGAATGCGTGATTAGGACGCCGCCCTTTTTAGAGTACTGGTCCAGGTTGAATTTAACGCCGAAGGCGTTGGCTAATTCCAGCCCAGGGTTTGCTTTGAAACCCTGGGGGTAAGATTAAGGTTTGTTTTGTCGCAACTCTGAAGGAGTTGCGACGGTCTTCGGTTATCGCGCGACGCAACCCTTTCAGGGTTTGCGTTTTCTGCAAATGAGCTCGACTTCCCAGGGTTGCCAAAGCGCAACCCTGGGCTGGAATTAGCCAACGCTTTCAGCGTTAAACTCAAACTGCAGCACCATTCTAAAAAGACCTGCCTTGACGCAGTTAAGCAAGGGTAAGTATAGTTGCTCCTTTAGTTTCACAGCCGTTTTAACCTTCCTTTATACACACGGATCAGACAGTTTTTCGCAACCGGCAATGCACGATCTGAGACGACTGCTCAAATACCTAAGACCTCACTGGGGAACTTTCACACTTGCAACTTTCGCAATGCTGCTGGTGGGCGTGCTGGAAAGCGCGATTGGCGCTCTCATTGTCCCCATTTTTGACCAGGCGTTCGCCCAGGGCGTTGGCGAGAGAACCCCAACCCTGTTCGGGCTGCAACACATCATTCCGCCTTCAGGTTTGGAAGCCTGGAAGATTATTTCGATCCTGCTCCTTGCTTTCACTTTCACCAAAGGAATCGCTGAGTATTTCTCCACCTATCTTATGGCCCGCATCGGGCAGTCTGCTGTATTGAAGCTTCGTCAGGATCTCTACAGTCATCTGCTTTCGCAGTCGGCGAGTTTTTTTGAGCGGCACCGTACCAACTACCTGGTCTCTCGTCTGGTTTCCAGCGCCGCGGCTATTGAAACGGCGGTTACCGGGACCATTCGCGACATGCTCCGCGAAAGTTTCACCTTAATAGCTTTTCTGTCCGCGTCCTTTTATTACAGCTGGCGACTCACATTGGGTTCGTTGACAATTGCGCCAATCATCGCAGTCCTCACGGCGCGGTTC
>DASSCG010000514.1:0-7439 GCA_035697925.1 Pyrinomonadaceae bacterium | reverse complement strand
CAATCGACCGGGCGGGTTCAATCGACTTCGCCTGAAGCTGAACGCATTTTGTCCGAGGCTCGTGCGGCCGAAGCTCGAGAGGATTGGCAGACGGCTGAGCAGAGCTATCTGCAGGCGCTCAAACTAACTCCTGCGCGAGCTGAGGTGCTGGTTAATCTTGGCGTCGTTTACAACCGCGCAGGCAAAACAGATGAGGCGATTGCTTCTTTCAAACAGGCCAGCCAGATTAAACCCAATCTATTTGCAGCGCACCTCAACCTGGGCGTGACTTATTTCAAAGGCGGACGCTTTGCCGATGCCGCCCTGCCATTGCGCCGGGCTTCGTCAATCGAACCAGAAAACGAACAAGCAAGGAAGTTGTTGGCCCTTTCACTGATTGCGCTCGAAAAATTTCCGGAAGCAGTTGAGCAGCTCGAGATCCTAAATAAACGACAACCAGGCGAGCCACCCATACTCGAAGCGCTGGCACAATCATATCTGCGGCTTAAACTCTATGATCAAGCGGTGAGAGTCTTAGAAGAGCTTGTGACCAGTACACCAAAGTCAGCTCGGGCTCATCTTTGGCTGGGCGAGGCCTTGGACAATGCGTCGGAATCGGAGCGGGCGATCGTTGAGTTTCGGAAAGCAATTGAAATCGATCCGCAATTACTCGAAGCGCATTATGCAATGGGTTATGCACTCCTAAAACGCGGTGACAACGATCAGGCCGCCAAATATTTCGAGCGAGAGTTGGAAATTAATCCGGCTATGACTCTCGCACTCTTCCACTTGGCGAAGATCAACCTGATTCGCGGTCAGGTTGATGAAGCCGCAACCCAACTGACACGAGTCATCGAAGCCGAGCCGGATTTTCGACCTGGTTTAGAGGCGCTGGGCCAGGCTCTGTTGAAGAAAGGCGAAGCAAACGAAGCAGTTAAGGTTTTAGAACGCGCCGTGGGCCTTGATCCGAAATGGCCCGATGGTCATGTGTTGCTCGGACGGGCATATAAAGCGGCTGGTCGCAGAGCCGAAGCGCAGAGGGAATTTGACGCAGCGCAAAAGTTGAGCGCGGAAGAGCGCAAAAGATTAGAGCAAAAGGTAAGTGGACCAAAACCAGGTAAACGCTCTTGAGTTGAATGCTAGCTACAACGCGAGCCTCCCCTTCTAACCTGAGAAGATGCCTGTCAATCAATCTGCAGAACTCATTTAAGTCAAAGAAGAACGGCCACAGGATTCCTGTGGCCGTTCGCATAGTTATCTCCTGCGGACCTTCCTAAAAGGAGAACTTAATTCCCAACTGAATCTGCCGCGGATCACGGGTTGAGAAGAATTGGCCGAATTGCGGGTTTGAACCTGAACGCTGCAGGTTCTCAATTGAGGTGAAAACCGTGTCGGTCGGCAACCGGTCCGGGATGGTTTGGAACACATCGTTGAAGATCGTCTTGTTGAAGATGTTGAAAAACTCGGCCCGCAGTTGTAAGCGGTAACGCTCACCAAAGTTGAAGTTCTTCGTGACATTTAAGTCAGTAAAGAACTGGCTCGGGAACCTGAATGGTGAACGGGGTGAATTACCAATTTGTCCCGGAAGAGTTGTTTGAAACGCAAACGGGTTAAAGGCATACGGGATGCCGCCAGTGGGGTTTGTGGGAATATTCTCGCTCGGATCACTGACAAGGTTAGGACGAGTACCACGTGTCGTAATTGTGGCCGAGGGCTGCACTACACGGTTCAGTGCCAAGCCGGTTTGCGCTGTTGTGATGCCGGCAAGCTCCCAACCGCTCAGCAACAAGCGACCTGCGGTCGAACTTGCGAACCCGGATTTAAAGGTGGGAACTTCATAGACATAGCTAGCAACAAAGACGTGCGTGCGGTCGAGGCGACCCACAGCTCGCTCCAAGGTTAAGTCGGTGCGAATCTGCGGTACGTCAATGGCATCACGATCGTTTGTTGCGTCGGTCATGTTCTTTGACCAGGTATACGAGACCTGTGCAGTAAGCCCACGAGTTGATCGCATCCGGAAAGAGGTAAGCATTCCATGGTAGCGAGAAGTCGCGGTTGTTTGCCGGTCAGTGATTGCTGCGAAGCCTCGAAACGGTCGCGCGAGGTTGATGCAGTTTGACGGATTGTTCGAGGCATTGAGTGCTTGATCGCAAGTCGCGATTCCCCGCCCAGCGGCAACAATTTCCTGGGGTGTAGGCGCATTAATGTCCACTGGCCGGATCAAGTGGTTACCGGCCGAGCCCGCGTAACCAATCTCAAAGACGGCGTTGCGGAACGGCTCCTGCTGCCAGGTTAGTGACCATTGCTGGGTAATCGGGGTAAAGAAGGGATCAGTCGTGGCGTTGACTCCACCCAGGGGTCCGCGAGTTGTAGCGGTGGTAGGTGAGCCAGGATTCCCAAACGGGATCGGCGCGGACACTGTCCCAGTAAGGCTGACTGAATTGTTGAAGGGTGGTGTCGTGAATGAGTTCTGCTCGACGATGCCTATTAGTGCTTGATCATAGTAAACTCCGTAGCCGCCCCGCAGCACTGTTTTCCCACTCTTGCCAGGACTCCAGGCAAATCCTATTCGCGGTCCCCAATCATCCTTGTCCGTCTTCTGCACGCGACGCCCGAAAGGAGAGTTCTGACCGGCGTAGGCAAAACCGTTGGTTATATCGAAAGTGCTGGTGACAAACGTGCTGCACGTAGCGTTGGCGCACTGCGGCGTCCGCGATCGATCGTAAAGCTCCGGCAGGAATGTAGCGAGCACGTCTTCGTCGTCGATGGGTTGACGGTAGCGATAGTAACGGATGCCATAATCCAGCTGAAAGTTAGGACGGATTTTCCAGGTGTCTTGAATATAGAATTCGGTGCGACCGAACTTCAGACCTTCAGTCACATCACGTTCCGGCTCAGTGTAGCTGGAGGCGCGACCGAGCAGAAAATCAGCCAATGCGATTCCCGACGTGGGAATAGTGCGGGTCTGTACGCCTGTAAACCCGTATGTTCCCTGGGTCGCATTCGCTGCGTTTTCGTCCTTCGACTCGAAGCTAACGTCACCACCAAACTTGATCGTGTGGTCACCGTGAATCACAGTAACGTTGTCTTTCGGGTTGAAGTTCTTGTACCTGACGTTAAAAAGCTGACCTGAGCCGATTGTTGGCTGCCCGGTGATGTTGATGATTGGTGGTAAGCCTGAGTTATTTTGGGGGAAAATTTCATTGTGTGGAACTGTCACGTCGGTGCCGTTGTAACGGCCCAGCAAATCGGTCGTGATCTTGTTACCGGAAAAAGTGAAGTTCGCTTCATTGACTATGTTTGCACCAAAAGTGCTTGTCAGGCCTAGTGCGAGTATTTCGCCCGGCACCTTAGTAATGGTCGTTGCCACGTCTGGAATAGTGGCACCGAAGAACAATCCGCCAAACTCGCGCGTTTCGGAGAGATCCCGAGTGTAGCGGCCCATGAGTCTATGATTCGCATTAAAGTTGTGATCGATGCGCACCGTCTCCTGTCTGGTGTTCTGAATATTCGGTGTTATCACTGCGACGCGGTTTGGTGCTCGACCGGCGGTGGTTGACGGAATATTCGGCTCAGGGTAGAGGCTCATCAGCGCTAACGCTGTTGGGTTAATGCGATTCATCGGGATGGTATTGTTCGCAAACTGTAAGCCCGTAGTTGGATCGAAAATGGGTAAGTTGCCTGCTTCAGAAAAGTTCCCCTGACGCTCGAGCAGACTCGGCACAGTGATCGGCGAAGCCAGGCTGGGCGCTCGGATTATCCTCCGGAACTCCTGTGAGAAAAGGAAGAAAGTCTTTTCACGATCTTCGTTGTAAACCCCAGGAATGAACACCGGGCCGCTCACCAGGTATCCGAAATTGTTGTAGCGCAATTTCGGACGCGGTGTCCGCGCCTCGCCGGCCGTGGCGAGACCCGCCCGAACTGTCGCGTCATTCGGACCAAACGTCCCATTAGCGTTGTTGAAGAAGCTGTTCGCGTTCAGACGGTCATTTCGGAGAAACTCGTAGAGCGTGCCGTGAAACTGCCGGCCGCCGCCCCTAGTGATCAGGTTTACAACCCCGCCGCCCGAGCGGCCGAATTCAGCACTAGGTATTGATGTAATGACTCGAAATTCTTGAATCGAGTCCACCGTGGGCACTGAAAGCAACGTCACGTTTGAACCAACATCGGTGTTGCTGACACCATCAACGAGGAAGTTGATTGAGTTACGTCGAGTCCCGTTGATCGTAAAGTCCACGACATTTGTCAGTCCGATGCCAATCTCGGAAGAGCCCGAACTGGTTACGCCGGGAACCAGCGTGAGCAGCTGCATGAAGTTCCGAGTATTGAGTGGCAGCTCTACAATGCGTCGGTTCTCGACCACATCCCCTACGGTAGGTGCGGTTTGGATAAGCGGTGACTCGCCCATGATCGTGATCGACTCGCTTACGTTACCGGGCTCAAGCGTGACGTTGATCGTTTTCCGATCGTTTACGCTTACTTCAAGGCCCTGATTGATAAATTCCTTGAACCCTCCCAACTTTACTGAAAGGACATACGTTCCCGGTGGAATCTGCGCCAGCGAGTAGTTGCCGCTCTCATCGCTGGTCACTTTGCGTTCTTCGCCGGTGCTGGTATTTGTGAGCGACACCTCGGCTTTGTTGACGCTCGCACCAGTCGGGTCAGTTATCTGACCTGTAATCCTCGCGGTGGTCTCCTGGGCAAAAACGACGCCACAAAGACTAATACAAATCGCCAAAGCCGAAAAAAGTTGCGTAGTCGTACTTACGAAATAACGTTTCATGGGGATGTCCTTCTCTCTCGTAGGGATATATCGTCGCAGTTTTTTCCGAGTTCCGAAGAGTCTCGGACTCGACTATTACCAGCTGGTTCAATGTTTTGTGGATAACAAATCGAACGGCGATAGAAAACTAATGTTCTTATACACCCGCCCGATTAACTAAACAAGAACTTAAACTGACACTTTTTGTGCCAGCCAGGTACCGCGTGTATGACTACCCGGCCGTCGCTAATTGTTGGAGTGCCGCAGCGCCTGTCCCGGTCGCTCTCCAGTCATCTGGTTATTAGCCAGAACCAAGCCGCCATTCACCAGTACATAACTGATACCCGCCGGATACTGATGTGGCATTTCAAAAGTGGCCCGATCGCCGACAGCCTTTTCGTCAAAGATTACTAGATCGGCGGCAAATCCCTCTCGTACCAATCCTCGATCCCGAAATCCGAAAGTTTGCGCGGGAAGCGAAGTCATCTTGCGAATCGCATCTTCCAGTGACAACAAATGCAGCTCTCGAACGTAGCGTCCTAACACTCTCGCATTGTTCCCATAGCCCCGAGGGTGGGGGACACTCTCATCAACTTCGCGGATGCCGCTGTCCGAAGCAATCATGGTGAAAGGTTCGCGGAGAATACGTTGGACGTCTTCTTCGTTCATGCTGTGATAAACCATGCTCGCACCGCCAGACTCGTACATGGTCAAAATCTGCTCAATCTGATTGCTCACGTCACTCTTGCCGGACACTTGTTTCGTAATTTCAGCGATGGATTTGCCGTTGAAGGATTTGTCGGTCTGATAATTTGCGACCTTAGCATAGGAGTAGTCCTTGAAGCCGCTGCGTTTCAGAACTTCTTTCATGTCCTTAATAACCCGTTCACGAGTCGCCTTATCTGCCAGCCGCTTTTTTCCTTCCTCGGGTCCTCCTGCCCGTAGCCAGGTGGGCAAACGCGAATCCAGTGAAGTTGAACTTGCTGTGTAGACGTATTGGTCTACTGTGATCATGAGGCCCCGCGACCTGGCATCTCGAACCAGACCAATAGTCATCGGGGTTTGACCCCACATCTTCTTGTTGCTGATCTTGAAGTGAGAGATCTCTACGGGAAGTCCGGCCTGCTCACCGATCTGAATACTTTCGCGAATGGCGTCAGCTACGAACTCGCCCTCGTTCCGCATGTGAGTGGCGTAGATTCCCCCATAGCGCGCTGCGATACGTGCGAGTTTGGTAATCTCGTCGGTCTTGGCATAAGTGCCTGGGACGTAAATCAGTCCAGTCGAAAGTCCGACCGCCCCGTCTTTCATTCCCTGCTCAACCAGCGCCTCCATCTTTTTTGTTTCTTCAGGCGTTGGTGCGCGTTCGTCCGAACCCATGGCCTCGCGTCGAACGGATCCGTGGGCAATTAAAGTGGCCAGATTGACTGCCAGCGGTTTCTCTTTGATCCGTCCAAGGAATTGACCAACATCAGTTGCTGAGCTGCCACAGTTCCCTGTGACGAGGGACGTAACACCCATGCGAACAAAATTCTCGGCGGCAGGCAAGCTGTAGATGGATTCTACATGAGTATGGACGTCGATGAAGCCTGGCGCTACAACCTGTCCTTTAGCGTCGATCGACTTATTACCGAGCGCCGGATCTATGTTGCCAATCCTGGCGATGCGACCGTCTTTAATTCCTATGTCAGCGCGGAACCACGGATTGCCGGTGCCATCAACGATCCGTCCGTTTGTGATAACTAAATCGAAATTGACAACCGCTGGGTGCGCCGACTGAAGTTGGTTCAACCCGAGGACGAACACCACTACAGTCGACGCAACAGTCAACAAACAATTCCGCAAGTACCCCTTCATTCTTTTGACCGGCAAACAAATGCCGAAATAACCAGGAACGATCCACGAAATCACTTGAAGCGCGATTGTTAGATCGATTGCTTCGCGTGCTTTGGTGAATCGTTCCGTGTTTCGAGCTACTGATTTCCGTTTTTCAGCTTCGTTAGAAGAGAAGCCTAAATCCAAAACGTACAGTCCTGGGTAGCTGGTAAAGGAACGGCTGCTTGTATCGAATGTCGCTCCTGTCTGGCTGTGAAGCTATTCGAGCGAAAATCTGATCTAACAGTGCACCACTTGTTAGACCGTTAGCATACTGCACCTGAGTTAATCCGAGAGCGGCAGCGTTAACCGGTGCGGTGCTTGGATTCATGGTTGTATAAACACCTGTCACCGTTGCCTGATCCCAAAGGTTCAAAAAGTTCAGGTCGAAAGCCATAGTGAACTGATCATCCGAACCAAATTTATAGCGATGGGTTAGGTTGAGATCCGTCTGAGAAAACATCGGGCTACGACCCAAATCCCCGCGTCCCAAAAATATCTGCGGGGTTACAGTCGACGCGCCGTAAATCGTCGTGGTTTGAGGTTGCCCAGAAGTAACAGTCTGGAAAGCCGAAATTTCAGTTGAGTTTGTTTTGCTCTTCATCCAATCGAAAATATACGCCCCGTAGATGTTGAAGACGTGAGGCCTGTCCGTTTGGAGCCGTCCGTTGTCCTTCTCACCCTTTGCCGTAAATCCGATGAAAGGCAAGTCAAATGCACGACTAACTCCGGGAGAGAGTCTGCCGTTAACCAAGTGTGGCTCATCGGAACTGGCCAGTCCGGAATAGTTACCGTACAACCGGCTCAGCGTGTAGTTCACGTT
>DASSCG010000513.1:0-3466 GCA_035697925.1 Pyrinomonadaceae bacterium | reverse complement strand
GAGTCCACTTGTTCGAAAGATTGCTCAGGAACATGGTGTCGATATCGCCAAGCTGGATGGCACCGGTCTGAGCGGACGTGTCACCAAGAATGACATTCTTAGTTTCATTGAATCTGGAGCTCCCGCGCCTGCTCGTGCTGCAGCTCCAGCCCCCGCAGCACCAGCATATGAGCCCGCCCCGGCTCCAGCCATAAAACCAGGCGAGGGTGACCGAGTCGAGTCAATGACTGTGATGCGCAAGAAGATTGCTGAACATATGGTGCAATCTCGACGCACATCAGCTCATGTCACCAGCGTTTATGAAATCGACATGACGGCGGTGGCCAAACTTCGAGATCAGCACAAGGATTCTTTTTTGGAGCGTACTGGGACCAAGCTCACTTTCATGCCTTTCATTTTCCAGGCGGTGAACAAGGCCTTGAGGAAGTTCCCGATTTTCAACGCGCAAGTCAGTGGCGACCAGATCATTTATAAGCGGGACATTAACCTGGGCATGGCGGTAGCGCTGGACTGGGGGCTGATCGTCCCCGTGATCAAGCGAGCCGATGATCTTTCAATCTCAGGTCTGGCCCGGGCTGCAAACGACCTCGCCGACCGGGCGCGTACTAAACAATTGAAGCCGGACGAAGTCGCCGGGGGGACTTTCACAATCACCAACCCCGGAGTTTTTGGTGGGCTCTTCGGAACTCCAATCATCAACCAACCCCAACTGGCAATCCTTGGTGTTGGGAAAATTGAGAAGCGGGCCAAGGTAATCACCTCAGCCGATGGAGATGACTATATCGGTATTCGTTGGATGGCATACTTTGCGCTCAGCTTTGATCACCGCGTCATCGATGGGGCGGACGCAGAGCGTTTTCTTGCTTACCTCAAAGAAGTCCTGGAGTCGGCTGACTACGCTTTGTAGGAATTCCCACACCTAGTTTTGCGAGAAGATATGGGCCCAGATGATGCCAACATTGTTGGCTTGTGAAGACTCTGACATCAAAAAACCCCGGTTATTGCGAACAAATGGTAATTCGATGAAGAATGCTAGAGGCTATTGACTTAGTATCGGCATAAGACTAGAACAGTGGGCCGAAGCTCTGAACATGGACAACGGACGGTAGAAGGTCGTCGTCAGAAACAGACGGCGAATCGGCTCATAGGTTTTGTGGGCTAACCCACTTTTGAATAAGGAGACTGTTTTATGGCAATCCCGAAGTTAAGAATGTTTTCCTCGATCGCGCTTGTGCTGGGCCTAATAGTTTTCTCGGCCCCTATGGCGCTTTCGCAAGACACTACGGCTACAGTCGGATCTCGCACGGTAGCCAGTGGCGAGAAGATGAAGATCAAAGGCGTGGTAACGAGACGCGACTCGGACACGTTTACAGTTCGCGATAACAATGGCGTTGACACCGTAGTACGGTTGGACGACCGGACCAGCGTCAAAACAAAGGGTGGTTTCCTGCGAAGCGGCGCAAACTATGCGCAGACAAATATCCTTCGTGGGTTGAACCTGGAAGTCGAAGGTCGCGGGAATGGTTCTGGCGAGTTGGTGGCTGATAAAATCAGATTTAATGAATCCGATCTGAGAGTAGCTCGCGCGGTTGAATCTCGCGCAGCGCCACTCGAGGACAGAGCCAGCACAACCGAAGCGAAGCTAACCCAGGTTGAACAGAATGCGCAGCGGCTTTCCGGCCAGCTTGATGAGCTCGCGGCCGTTGCCAACACTGCCAAAGGCGGTGCCCGCGCGGCCCAGGAAACGGCTGATGCAGCAGTGGCTGGTGTGAACGCGACGAACGATCGCATCTCAGCCCTGGATGACTACGAGCCGCAGAGCGCGATGGCAGTCACGTTCCGCTCAGGGAGTTCGATTCTTTCCAAGGACTCGAAAGCGCAGCTGGATGAAATCGCTACTAAAGCGTTGAACTCCAAAGGCTACGTACTCGAGGTTTCAGGATTTGCTGATGCCACTGGCAGCGTTGCTCGAAATCGAATTTTGAGTCAACGCCGAGCTGACACAGTAATTCGCTACTTGGTCGAGAATCACAGCATTCCGCTTCGCCGCATCGTGACTCCTTATGGATATGGAGAATCGAATCCGGTAGCGGAAAATACTTCGCGCGATGGACGAGCACAGAATCGACGCGTTGAAGTCAAACTGCTTGTGAACAAGGGCCTGATACAGTCAGCACCCACCATGACCCGAAGTTCGGGTAATTAAAAAAGGATGACGAGGGGATGCAACCTTCGTCCTCCACTGAAAGTCATATTAGCCATGACTCATGCCGCCAGAGAATCGAGGAACATGCTGCGCCAGCAACGGCGGCATGAGACAATGGCTTGATGACGATTTACGGAAGGTGGGGAAAACATTTGGGGCCAGCACTGCTTGTCGCGGTGTTGGCTCTTTTTTTCTACGCGAGTCTAGCGTCTGGTCAAACCCTACAAGACCTGCCACCACCACCACCACCCCCGAAGGCGAAACCAAAGCCCACGCCCACGCCTCCGCCGCCGCCGAAGGACGAAGACTTCGACGTCATTCGCACCACTTCAAATTTGGTGATGGTGCCGGTGTCAGTTGTCGATCCTAGTGGTCAAGCAGTTCTGGCATTACCGCTTACGGCTTTCCGCCTAGACGAACAAGGACGGGAACAGCAAATTACCGAGCTCGGGAATCCTGAACAGGTCCCGTTGGACATCGTCCTGCTGTTCGACGTTTCCAGTAGCGTAAGCCAGAAGGGCTTCTTCTTATTTCAACAGAAGGCGGCCGCGAGCTTCCTGCGACAAGTAATGAAGCCGACGGACCGGGCAGCAATTTTCACTATTGGCGAACAACCTCTCCTCGTGTCGCCTCTGGCTTCTGCCGAAGCTTCCGCGGCAAGGGTGCAATCAATTCCGGCTGCCACGACTCCTGTACCTACAGCCTTTTATGACACCGTCGCGGCGGCTGCAAAATATCTCATGGACAATTCGGCTGAGGGTCACCGTCGCGTGATCCTGGTAATTTCCGACGGCGATGACAACTTCAGCACTCTGGTGAGGGAAATGACAATCGCGGAGGCGCGCGCGAGCCAGCGCGGCGAGGTTACTCAGGCGTCTGCTAAGAGGAGTCTGGATGCACGTCGCCAACGCGCGGTCATGGACGTACAGAAGTCAGTGCAACAAGCTGACGTTGCCTTTTACTCTATCAATCCCGGGGGCAAGTCTGTCCACCTCAACATGATCAGCACGCGGGCACAAAATGCTATGAGCATGATCGCCGAGTCAACGGGCGGTACCGCCTATGTCCCAGACGGTGAAGCGGATCTTGAACGAGTGTTCAATGAAGTCGCGGCGGAACTGCGTGGACAATATCTACTGCAGTACTACTCCAATTCTCAAACCGGCGGCAGGGAGTTTCGGAGCATCAAGGTCGCCGTGCCCACCCACCCTGAATATCGAGTCCGCGCCAGGCAAGGCTACTATCCAAAACAAAAATAGC
>DASSCG010000512.1:0-5801 GCA_035697925.1 Pyrinomonadaceae bacterium | reverse complement strand
TAGTTTTGGTTTTGGAAAGGAAAGTATTTTGACATCAACAACAAAAGCATGGATTGCTGCTGCCGTAGCAGTGATTTTTTCGGTTGGATTAATCGCGAGGCAGGTCAAAGCCCGGCGCGTTGACGCCGTCAACCTGACTGCAGAAGACATGGCTTTGATCGCCGAAGATCAACCACCTCAATTCCGCAGCCGGCTCGCTTCTGACGAAGCGGCTAAAAAGGATTTTGCCGACAATCTTCGTAGTTTGTTGGCGGTTGCTGAAGAGGCTCGAACCAAAGGCGTCGCCAACAGACCCGAGATAAAGCGCCAGCTTGATCTCGTGCGCTCAGTCGTTATCGCTGAAAACTATGTTAAGTCGCAGGGAGTTCAGCAAGCAGCTGGCAGTGCCAGTACGCAAGAGGTTGAAGAGTTTTTCAAAGATCCCGTCAATTCGGCGAAGTTTGATCAGTTCATTAATGATGCCAAAGCGAAGAATCCGCAATTAGCCAGCGGTCAAATTCCCGAAGAACAACTTAAACAAGTTAAGACTCAATTGGGCCAGGTGTTGATCGGTGAGCGCAAAGGATTGGCTGCCGGTATCGAAAAGCAGCGAACCGTGGAGTTGCAGATCATGTTGGAGCACGCTCGCTTGCTGGCACAAACTTACGCTCAGGAGCAGTTGGCGGAGAAGATGAAAGCCAGTGAGCAGGAGATCGACGCCTATGTTGCTTCCCATCCTGAGCTCGACCCCAAACAGAAGCGAGGCAAGGCCGAAGAGATTCTGAAGAGAGCTCGTGCCGGTGAAGATTTTGGGAAGCTGGCTGCTGAATTCTCAACTGACGGAAGCAAGACAAAGGGCGGAGATCTCGGTTGGTTTGGGCCCGGTCAGATGGTTCCTGAATTTGAAAAAGCAGCGTTTGCTTTGAAGCCCGGTGAGATCAGCGATATCGTTGAAAGCCAATTCGGCTATCACATTATCAAGCTCGAAGAGCGTCGCACCGAAACGAAAGACGGCAAGAAGGAAGAGCAGGTTCACGCGCGCCACATCTTGATTGGCAATAGCGGACCACAAGATAACCCCTTCGCGCCACCAAAGTCCGGACGCGATCAGGCGCGGACTGCTGTTGAACAGGAAAAGCAGAAAAAGATCGTGGACGACATCGTCAAACGCTCGCACGTAACAGTTGCCGAGAATTTCCAGGTGAAGATGCCCGAGGCGCAGTCAATGCCCGGAATGCCGCAATTGGTTCCAGATCAGCAAGCGCCGGTTGATCACCCAGCTTCGTCCGCGCCAAATCAGGAGAAACCGAAAGCTGGTAGCCCGAAACCACAGAGGTGATGCCGCGGCGTCGATAATCTAAGCATGCAGTTTGGAAATTACCGCGTCGAGATTGTGCCGGACACAGAGTTTCGCCTCGACGGTGGGGCGATGTTCGGGGTGGTCCCGCGAAATCTCTGGTCAAAAGTGTGTCCTCCTGATGATCAGAACCGGATTAGGATGAACATGAATTGCGTGTTCATTGAAACCGGTTCTGAAAGAATACTGATTGAAACGGGCATCGGGAGGAAATTTCAGGACAGGCAAGCGCGGATGTACGGCATCACGCGCGAGCGCGCCTTGACGGATTCGCTGCGCTCGATTGCTGGTGTTGGTCCAGAAGATATAACGATCGTCATTAATACCCATTTACATTTTGATCACGCTGGTGGGAACACGGAACTTACCGCGGATGGCAAAGTTGTTCCGTCATTTCCTAATGCCAGATATTTCGTGTCTCGAGCGGAGTTTGAGCACGGCGAGCGGCCCACTGAGCGCGACCGCGCTAGCTATTTGCCAGATAACTGGCGGCCGGTTAAGGAGAATGGCCAGCTCGAATTAAAAGAAGCAGACTATGAAGTCGTGCCTGGACTAAGCATGGAGACCCATGCCGGACACAATCGGACGATGCAGTGTTGGCGCCTTGAGCAGAATGGTCAAACGATATTCGGATTTGCGGATCTAGTCCCAATGAGAGCGCATGTTTCGTTTCCCTGGATCATGGGCTATGACCTTTACCCTGTTGAAACGCTTGCCGCCAAGAAGGTCTTGCTACCCAAAGCCGCTCAGGAAGGATGGCTTTGCCTGTTCTATCACGACCCTGACGTACCTCTCGGCCGCCTAGTTGAAGACGACGGAAAGTTGCGAGCAATCGACTATCGGCAGTCAGTTGGCGTCTCCGAGCAATAGCTGGACCCCTAGCGTTTATCCCGAACAATATGACAAGTGCCAAAATAGGAATCATCGGCGGTAGTGGGCTGTACCAGATGCCTGAATTGCAGGATGTCGAGGAGGTCAAAGTTGACACGCCGTTCGGTAGCCCTTCAGATGCGTTCATAATCGGCACATTGGAAGGGCAGCGGGTCGCCTTTCTGCCGCGACATGGAAGGGGACACCGTTTCACCCCTTCTGAGCTGCCGTTTCGAGCAAATATCTACGGAATGAAACTTCTCGGGGTCGAGCGCTTGCTGTCAGCCTCCGCAGTTGGATCATTGCAGGAACAATACGCACCGCTCGACATGGTAATTCCGGATCAGTTTTTTGATCGCACGCGGGCCCGGACTCACGAGTCCACATTCTTCGGAGAGGGTATCGTAGCGCACGTGACATTCGCGCATCCTGTTTGTAGTGATCTGGGTGACGTCCTTCAGGAATCTTGCAAAACGGCAGAGGTTAAGGCCCATCGTGGCGGCACATATCTCTGCATGGAAGGTCCAGCATTCTCGACTGTAGCGGAATCAAATGTCTATCGCAGCTGGGGCATGGATATCATCGGCATGACAAACCTTCAGGAGGCAAAGCTCGCGAGGGAAGCGGAGATTTGTTATGCGACCCTTGCACTCGTGACCGATTATGATTGTTGGCATTCTGGCCATGACGCGGTGACAGTAGAGACTGTAGTGGAATATCTGAACAAGAACGTTCGTAATGCGCAGATAATCATGAAAGCAGCGGTGAGGCAGCTCGGGGACCGTCCGCGGAGTTGCAAATGCGGCTCGGCCCTGAAGAACGCAATATTTACCGCTCCCGAACTTTGGCCCCAGGCGACAACGAAGAAGCTGGAAGCAATCATCAGAAAGTATGCCTGATCCGAAGTTTGAGAGGCGAGCTAATAGTTGTTGTAAGGAAAAGAAAGAGGAATCCATGAGAAGGAAGATTCTGTCGCTCACTGTCCTGTTGTGCGCCCTACTAGTTTGTGCGCCTGCGATCTCAGCCCAAGGTAAGGCGAAGACCGGGCCTGATCCGTCAACGATTCGCGATCCGGATCTGGAGAAGGATTCACTGCACAATCTGGAGGTCGCCAGGAATTACTTTAAGCTTAAGAAGGCTTACGTTGCGGCGCTAAAGCGCTGTGAAGAGATTATTGCCGGCAATCCAAATTTTGCCAGAATCGAAGAAGCCTTGTTTATGGCCGGAGAAAGCAGTCTTTATCTGGCCGAGAACAAAGGGAAGCAGAGCCCGTCGCTTTACGTCAATTTTGATGGGACGACCAAGAAGACGCTTTCATCTGACGAATTTCGAGAATTAGGTCGAGAATATTTGACCCGTCTGGTTACCGATTACCCGAACAGCACTTTTCGAAAACAGGCGGAGGCAGACTTGGCTGCGCTGGGCACTGCCAAGGCTGAAAGCGGTAAGCCGTAAGACGGTAGGGATCTCAGATTTAAGATCTCAGATCTCAGATCTCAGATTTGAGATCTCAGATTTGAGATCTCAGATCCATGAGCTAATAACAAAGCCAAGATCCAAGATCTAAAATCTAAGATCTAAAATCCCAAATCTAAAGTCCCAAATCAAAAAAATCCTATGTCTCTCCTTGTGGTCGGTTCGGTAGCATTCGATGCGGTAGAAACTCCATTTGGTAAGTGTGACCAGATGCTCGGCGGTTCCGCATCCCACTTCTCAATCTCAGCCAGCTACTACACAGACGTGCGGGTCGTCGGCGTAGTTGGTGGAGATTTTACGCCCGCGGATCAGGAAGTGTTCGAAAAGCATGGCATTAATACCAGCGACCTCGAACGCATTCCTGAAGGAAAGACCTTTCGTTGGCAAGGCCGTTACGATTACGACCTAAACGTCGCCCACACCCTCGATACCCAATTAAACGTTTTCGCTGATTTCAAGCCCAAGTTGTCCGCCGAATCAAAGAAAGCCCGGCTGGTTTTTCTCGGAAACATACAACCTGACCTTCAACGTGAAGTCCGGGAGCAAGTTCCGCATGCCGAACTGGTAGCTCTGGATACCATGAACCTTTGGATTGAAACCTCCAAAGACTCTCTACTGCGCACAATCCGAGGTGTGGATGTCGTCATCATCAACGATGCCGAAGCAAGACAACTCACAGGCATTCCCAATCTGATCAAGGCTGCGAGGATGATTCTGTCGTTTGGACCCAAGGCTTTGATCGTGAAGCGGGGTGAATACGGAGCTGCTTTGTTTACGGCCCAGAGCTACTTCGCGATTCCGGCTTATCCACTCGAATCTGTATTTGATCCCACTGGAGCAGGCGATACTTTCGCGGGCGGGTTCATGGGCTATCTTTCCAGTCAGGAGAAATTGGATGAAGCGGCCATGCGACGGGCGATGATCTTTGGCTCTGTAATGGCCTCTTTCAACGTGGAAGAGTTTGGTACTGAACGTGTGCGACGATTGACTCACCAGGAAATCAACGATCGTTTTCATACCTTCAAAGAAATGACCCACTTCGATGAGATTCCTTTCGAAAAAGCCGTAATGAGTAGCAAGTGATTGTAATCATTATGCAATTAGCCGTAATCCGGGTGACAAGTCGGTGATTACGCTTTATCTTGTATTAATCACTTTTTAATTCTTGAGTGAATGCCAGCCACGGATCACGGAGGTTCTATGTTTTGTCCTGTTTGCAAATCTGAATACCAGCCTGGGATAACGCGATGTAACGACGACAATACAGAACTTGTCGAACGTTTGGATCCCACTATCGGTTCTGATGATAGCGAAGCCCGCTTCCTGCCCTTGCACAAACTCGGTTCGCCGGTCGAAGCCGAGATGGTCAATGACATTCTGACGCAGAATGGAATTCGTTCAATGGTGAAGTCAGGAGGAGCTGACGCTCTCTCCCCTTTGTTGTCGGCGACTTCCGAGGGCAGCATGGTGCTCGTGGACGAGCGAGATTTCGATCGAGCGCAGGAACTCTACACTGCGTTCTTCGGAGACGACACAACACCGCTAACGGGTTCAACTGATGAAGCCGACGAGGAAAGCGAGGGCTTCGCCGCGCGTTGATAGCCGCAGTCAATAATGTCTGAGGATCTGGCCAGCACGCGAATGGAAGCACGTGACGCAATTGTGGTGTTGGTAACAGCGGCAAACGTTGAAGAAGCCACGAGGCTGGCCGAAAGACTAGTTGAAGCGCATCTGGCGGCATGCGTTCAAGTCTTGCCTCAGATTAATTCGATTTACCGTTGGAAGGGCGCGATTGAGCACCAGGCCGAGGTTTTACTTCTTATCAAAACCGCGCAGTCAAGATTTCAAGAGTTAGAGCGTGAGGTGCGCGCGCTTCATAGTTATGAGACACCGGAGATCATAGCCCTACCAGTCACCGCCAGTTCTGCCCCATACCTGGATTGGCTCTTAGCCAACGTCGATCCGAGATCTTAGTTGTGGGGCGCCCACGGAGGGACGCCCCTACAATGTTATCTCGCTTCAAGTTCGCGGTAGTCGTCGGCGACTGTTTTGTCCAACCCACGCAGCGAGCTTTGGCTATTAATCACAATTTGAACCACTTCTGATGGTGAGTCGGTCA
>DASSCG010000511.1:0-3976 GCA_035697925.1 Pyrinomonadaceae bacterium | reverse complement strand
TCGGGGTTGGTTCCCACGCCATCCTCAAATCGAGTGCTAAAAGAGTATTGTGTGTCTGAAAGGACCTTGCTGTCGGTCGAGATAGTGCCCTTTCCATCTTTGAGTCCGCCTCTCCAGACGGCTGATGCGTTACGTTTCATCTTTCCTCCTATGTGTTTGGATTTGTAATCGAGTTATAAAAACGAGAAGCCATCTTGAAATACTTTACAAGCGAAATCGTTGTCGGAGCTCACCGCTGGTAATGAAAGACTTGACCATCTCGGCCGCAACATAGTCACCATTGTGATTATTCAACTTATCGAGCCAAAAATCGTAACCGGAGAAATCAATGTCAGGCGCAGCGTTCGGATTACGCCTGAGATAGCCTACGTACTGCATGTAGACGAAAGCTCGGTTGAACTCTAGCCGATGGAAGTCAGAATCTTCTGCCACAGCGCGCACCATTTCAGCGCGCGATCGACCCGAATTTATCAGGGCGTCTCGCTCGGCCGGTGACAGCGATTCGCCTGCATTAGCATTCAGCCGGTCAACGAACTCAGTAACCGGCATCGAGATGGGATAAATTGCCAGGAATTCCGGACGTTGTACAAAATTGCTGAAGAAAGTCTGTGTGTTGGTTTCAAGTAAGGCTTCCCATCCTGGTTGATTGACAACCACACCGGCTCCGATCACCTGCGTGTCAGAAAGAAAGCGGCTCTTGTCGAGAGTTGGTCCCAAATCAAGCGCAGCTTCATGGGCGCGGTAGACGAGGTAACCAGTATGTTGAAACTCAATGGAAAGGAAGAACGCTGCTGATACGTGGATGCGCTTGACCTCAATACACGCTTGATCAGCGCCGCATGACGTGATCTCGCTGGTCCAGAACGCCAGGCCCGAGGAGTCTGGTTCGCGGTTCAAGAAGTCAACATAGTTTTGCCGGACGTAGAAGCGAGCTTCATCCACGATGTTATTTACAGACATGCAAGTCGAGAGCGCGCGGCTTACGTTGAGGCGTCCGCCACTCGTGGTTTTGTTCGCCAGAGCGGGCACCGGATCGGTGTTGGTAATCAGCACGCCCTTCAAGCCTGCGGGTGTCAATTGGCAGCGGGAGAGGAGTAGGCCGGCCGCTCCTGCCACATGGGGCGCCGCCATCGACGTTCCGTTGAAAAATCCGTAAGTTCCACCGCGCAAGGTCGAGAGGACACTGGCTCCGGGCGCGCCGAGGTGCACACTGGTTTTACTAAAGTTAGAAAATCCAGCGAGATTATCTGCGCTGTCAGTAGCGGCTACGGTAAGAATACCGGGCTCGCGGTAACTGCCCGGATAGGTTGGCGTCACATCGTTGTCGTGAGATATGAAGTCGTTGTTCGTGCCGTTGCCTGCGATGGCGACGAAAAGCATGCCGTTCTCTTGTGCCCGTCGTATTTGATCGAGCACAGCCTGGCTGGGTCCGCTCATCCACCAACTATTATTGATGATTTGGATGTTTGCGCCACCTGTTGTTCCGAATCTTTGCCGGGCTTGAATGGCAAACTCTATGGCCTTGATTGCATTCGACAAAAACCCACTATTGCTGGCGTTGAGCCACTTGACGGCCATCAGTTTAGTATTCCAATTAACACCGGTCACGCCCTGACCATTGTTGCCAACCGCACCTATTATCCCAGCCACGTGAGTGCCGTGGTTATGATCATCTAGAGGATCGCAATTGTTACCAAGGGTGTTAAAGCCGTGAGAGCCCGCGGCGCAATTAATGGTTTGTCCTGCGATGTTCACCGTGAAAGCCTCTGGAGCCGACCAGATATTTGCAGTGAGATCAGGATGGTTGAAATCGACACCCGAATCGGCGATGGCAATTACGATGGAATCGAGCCCAGTCGTGGTATCCCATGCCTGCTCGGCACCAATGTTTCGCATCCCGTAAAGTTGTCCGTAAGAGGGATCGTTGGGAATTGTTCCTCCGTACGCGAGGTAATCTGGTTCCGCGTAAATCACATCCGGTCGTTTCGAAAGTTCCGACAGCAGAGATTTCGTATCCTTACTTGCTGAGTGAAGGAGACGAACGCCAGTACCTCCCAACTGAACATTGAGATCAAGGTCGAGAGTCCGAGCCAGCTCTATTTTGAGCGCGGAAGTCGGGGGCGTACGAAATTTGACGAGCACCTGGCGGGCTACAGCCTGGCGCCCATTCACGAGTTCTAACGGCAAATCGAGATCACCGCCGGCTCTTTGCGATTTAGGATCTTTTAAGTCTTGTGAGCCTTCGGAAGGAACCATCGGCGCCGAGGCCACTCGATTCTCGCCTTCTCGCCCGAGCCAAAGGGTTACCAGGAAGAGCATGAGGAGTACGACTACTGACAGTCGTGCGGATCTGAAGCGGGCGCGCGATTGAGGCATTAAGTTCCTTTCGAGGTTGTGGTTAAGAGGATTGTACACATGTTTTACGCGCGCGCATTAATCTCCCAAGACAGGATACGCGTGAACTTCCTTTTGTTGGCGCAGGGCATATTTTAGGGTTCGAAGGGTTCCCAACCCCTTGCCAGAACGGAAGGCAATCACAGTCGAGGAGTTATCTACCAGATAGCGGTTCCTGTAAGCGTAAACTGTCTTGCGCTTAGGCAACTGCAACTCCACCACACGATCCACCTGTTCCAACGATGGTTGAATCCAACCAGGTTGTCGAGCGCTCGTATAGGGCAGAACAATCCAGCATGACTCATTGTGCTCCAGCAACCATTCAACTGCCCACTGGTCGATTCCTTTACCACCACCAAGTAGCCAGGTCCTGCCCTGGTGCAATAAAGATGAAAGGTGCTGCTCAAACAAATCGCGTGCAACGAAGCGTTCAACGTCTCGTGAACCTGTGATCATTACCGACTTGCCAGCATTCATAAGTTGTAGGGGCGGCACTCCGTGGCCGCCCCATCTTAAAACCTATTTCATATTTCGTCGTTCAAGTTAGACATGGGCCCAGGGGTGACGTCCAATTTCCCTCACGGTTACCGTTTATGGACATAATAAAT
This sequence comes from Pyrinomonadaceae bacterium, assembly GCA_035697925.1. Classification (GTDB taxonomy): domain Bacteria; phylum Acidobacteriota; class Blastocatellia; order Pyrinomonadales; family Pyrinomonadaceae; genus PSRF01. The sequence continues at coordinate 974 of DASSCG010000511.1, read as the reverse complement.
TACCCCTGCATAATCGTCGGTCAATAAAAACGCATCGGGCCCGAAGCTTAGAATATCAACAGGTCGTCCGTGCACTGAACTACCTTCGAGAAACCCGTTAATGAAGTCCTCTGGAACGGCCGACCGCCGGGCGGATCCGGGAAGACGGACAACGCGATAACCTCGATTAAGGCTTCGTTTGGTGGACCCGTGGAGAGCCACCAGAAAAGAATCTCGAAGCTGACCGTCATTGCTTTCATCGAAATATTCCAATCCGAGAGGTGAGCTGTGAGCGTCAAACGCGGCGTACGCTGCCGGCACGCGCCTGCAGTTCATTTTCTTTCCACCGGGATTAAACTTCGTATCCGGCAAACGTCTGGGCCCGGACTGGAAGCAGTAGGGCCAACCGTAATTCGTATCCGCGGTTACTGAATACATCGTGTCTGCCGGTTTGTGGTCACCCAGATGATCGGAGCCCATGTTGGTGGCATACAACTTATCTTTAATCCATCGTAGGCCGACGGCGTTTCGTAAGCCGCGCGCGAAATGCTTTTGATTTTTTCCGTTCGGATCCATTTGCAAAATGCTGGCCCGTACTTCCTCCTTTTCCTCACACGCGTTGCAGCTGCTTCCTACAGCTACATAGATTTTGCCGTTGCCGCCGATGACGATGGTTCGCGTCAGGTGCCAACCTCCGTATTTGTAGCTCAAACCATAATCGGGAAAAGTCGCGAGCACCTCAGGCTCTGCACTTGGTTTTTCCTCACCAGCCGTGAACTGATAACGGAGCAATCGATCAGTTAACGCAAGGTAAAACCAATTCACTCCTTGCTCATCAGTGTAAAAGGCAATGCTATTGGGATTTCGCAACCCAGTGAGATATGGCTTAACTTTCTTAAAGGACTTAGATGTCGGATCAAAGGCGTCGAGTATGTAAATGGCCCCTCTTTTGTTGTCGCTAAGGTTGTACATGTCGGTGACGAAGATCCGATTGT
>DASSCG010000510.1:0-5357 GCA_035697925.1 Pyrinomonadaceae bacterium | reverse complement strand
TCGATCAAGTGTCTTTCCAGTTGCTGCCTTAGCAGCGTCATTTGTGACAGGATGATCGGGTTTAAAATTGCTTTTCATTTGGGGTCTCCTCTATCGTTCGGGCAGGCTGGGATGTATTGAAATATAACCTTTGCAAAGGCTAAGCGGTCACAGAGTCGCGCTAGCTGTAAAACACTCTGCGTAATCTGCGGATTTACCGCCAGGCGCCGATAATCGCGCCCATGATCACAAAGGCAACGGTCATGTACCCGCCGTTGATCAGAATGTAAGTCCACGATCTGTTCTCAAACACTCCGATAATAGCAATTGCCATTGCTACCCAGCCAAGTCCCGCCAAACCGCCAGCCGCCATTCCCCAAGTGAGATTTGTAGTTGGCCCTGCCAGAAACATCGCCAGGTTGAGGGCCATTACCAGGGCGAAGAAGAACGACCAGCCAAACATTCGCGCTTTACTAAAAGTTTGCAGGTCCGCATCTGTAAAGCTGTTGGCTCGCATCCATGCTTTGCCAAACAGCAGGGGTGAGTACCAAAGGCCTCCCAGCACAAAGGTCGAGACGGCAGCCGCCAACACCGCAAGGTAGTTAATACTTGAAAAGTCCATGGGGGTGCTCCTTTTCAGATTGCAACAATTCGGACAAGCTGCAGTCTGACTAAAAGAGCGGACTGTGTATTGTAAAAAATTAACCCGCGCTAAATCTGGCTTGCAATTCAGGAGGGGCGCGGAGGTTGAGCCTAGGCAATTGGTATGAAGTTGACGTATTCGCCGCGTTGGGTCAGGTAGGTAGAGGGATTAAGTCCGGAGAAAGCGTGAAATTCCTTTATGAAATGGGCCTGGTCATAGTAACCACACTCCAGAGCAATCGTTGCCCACTCAATTTCTTTTTGTTGCTCGATGAGATTTACCACCCTCTGAAACTTTGAGACTCGAGCGAAACTCTTGGGTCGAAGCCCGACGACCTTTTCAAACTGTGAGATTAGATGTTTCTGGGTAATGCCGATGGTATTCGCGAGATCCTTGATGGCCAGAAACTGTGGTGAGTGCTGTAATTGATGGACGGCAAAGGCAATCAAACGGTTCGGCTCAAGCGACCGTTGAACCTGTCTCAGCAGAAACGATTCCAGCCGCATTAATTTCGCATCCGGTGAGTCAGTCTCCTGCAACTCATCACGAATGTCATCTACCAGCCCTCCCCAGATCAGATCCAGCTCGGTGACTGATTCGGTAAGTTCGAAGATGGGGAAGCGAAAGAATGGGTACGCACCTCCGGGCCGGAAGCGGATCCCTACCATCGATTGGTTCTTTGCGGCGCCGATGACAATGTAGTGAGTTCTTTCCCCAGAAATCCACGCCTTCTTTACAGTGCGAAACTCAGTTGAATTTTCATCAGCGAAGATAGTTTTTGGCTGCGAGTCCAAATCGATAATGAGTTCAATCGCACCATCTGGAAGAATTTTTTCCCGGGTGTAATCTGCGGCAAAGCCCTGGACGAGCCATATATTCTCGACAAACTGGGAAAGCGGAGGTTGGGGGAAGTAAAGTTTGTGAATCATCGGCCGCGGGATTATTCAAATTGCTTTTTGAAGTCCTCAAATTGCTGTTGGAGGAGCCGAAAGTCCTCTCTAAGACGCTCAATCTCTTTTTCCTGCCTCTCAAGTCTCTCGTTGTCGGTCTGCCTCGTTTGAACGCTCCGGGGATGAGTATCTACCTCGGCCATGAGCTCGGGGCTTGGAGGCCCAGAAAGAAGATGAACGAAGCGGGCATCCTTCTGACCCACCTGGCGTGGCAACCGTACAACCATGGGTTCAGGCTCTTTTGAAATTAGCCCATTTAGTGTCGTTTCAACTTCTTCCAACCCAGAAAACGGATAGAGCCTCGAAGCGTTCCCACGTAATTCGCCCACGGTTTGAGGACCGCGCAGCATCAAGGCCCCCATGATCGCCAATTCCGGCGGACTTAGATGCATTACTTCAGGCATTACATGTTTGTACTTAGGAACACGACTGCTGCTGCCATGAAAAACGTAGGTGAGGCTTTTCTCGCGTAGCGTTTCCAATGCCTGCGCAACAGTATTCTCGTCGTAAACGGTTACAGGATTGCGGTTGTTCTTTTGATTGCACGCGACCGTTAAAGAATGCAACGTTAAGGGATAATACTCCGGCGTAGTAATTTGCTTCTCTACTAGCGATCCGAGTACTCGAATCTCTACATCGTTCAGCATGGTCGATTAAGTCGCTCAGGTAACTCAGGATTTAGAAAGACGTTAGACGCCGGAGACCCACAGGAGCTATTCAAGAAGGCGCTCGGTTAGAGATCCTTCGCGCAACGAAAACCCGAAATCATCCAGCGTTCGTGTGCGTGAAAGAAGTTCCGATAGGTGGATCTGATATGAAGCTGTGGAGTTGCGTATGAGCCGCCGCGGAGCACCTTCTGGTTAACAAACCACTTGTCGTTATATTCGTCAAATTCGGATTTAAACCCGGGATATGGAACATAATCTGAGCTCGTCCACTCCCAAACGTCGCCAATCATTTGTTGGCAGCCGTTTAAAGTCTGGCCAGCCGGGAAGGCCCCCACCGGTGAACATCCCCAAATCTCATTCTCCAAAAGATTAGCTTTGGATTCTTCCGCTGCCTCATTACCCCAAGGAAAAACTCGTTTATCTCCAGTCTTAGGATCGATTGAAGCTGCTTTCTCCCATTCTGCTTCAGTTGGCAAACGCTTCCCAGACCATTTGGCATAAGCAGAAGCCTCGTAAAAACTCACATGCGAGACGGGCTGGTTCGCCTTGCTTTCGACTGGATGTAAACCATCGAAGTCTCGAATCATCCACTGTCCATCGTGAACTTCCCAGTACTGCGGACCTTGCCACTGCTCTTTCGCCACCGTTTGCCAGCCTTCGGAGAACCACCAACGAAAATCTCTGTACCCACCACTCTTAATAAATTTAAGATAGTCACCATTAGTGACCGGGGCACGATCCATCGCAAAGTCCTGTATGAAAACCTGGTGTTCAGGCTTTTCATTATCAAAACCGAAGAGTTCCGTAGTGTTCCGGCTGCCCACACTCTTCTGTTCGCAATAGCCAAGCATGAATAACCCGCCCTCAAACTCTGCCATACCCTCAGTTACCTGAGGCGCCGCTTCGGGGGCGGGTCTGATCTCCGGCTTATATAGGTCGCAGAGTAGGTGCTTGATGTCATAAACCAGCAGTTCCTGGTGTTGCATCTCATGCTCCAAGCCTAAACGAACCAGAGTTCGAACTTTACCACCCTGGGGATGACTCGGGAGCTTCTGCAGAAACTCCATCATTTGATCGTCAATTTGCCGGCGATATTCCAGCGTTGCTTTCACAGTTGGCCGGGATTTCGTCCCGCGCTTGGCGCGTTCGATCCGAGGCCCGAAGCCTTCATAGTACGAGTTGAAATAAAAGAGAAAGTCCTGCGAGTAAGTCTGGTAGCCGGGGAGAAAAGTTTGAAGCAAGGTTTCGAAGAACCAAGAGGTGTGACCCACATGCCACCGGGGCGGGCTCATGAATTCGGCGGTTTGGATTACGTAGTCTTCGATCTCGAGTGGAGCAACGATCTTCATCGTCCGCGCGCGGACTAATCGATAAAGTTCGGATAGCGCGCTCGTATCTGTCCTCGTTAATTCTGGAGTTGTAGATACCATGGTTTACCTAACCTTGACGGGACAATCTTGTCGTTCCAAAACTCGTCCGATAACGCTGGCGTGCGGATAATTCTCTCGCAAGCGGGTCAACAACTCGCTGGCCCGTTCAGATTGAACTGAAATCAACATGCCTCCCGCTGTTTGAGGGTCGAAGAGCAGATTCCGGGTTTCTTTGCTTATGGAATCGCTGACTTCGACTTCTATGCCGACCTATTCGCGGTTCGTCTTATCTCCGCTAGTTAACATGCCCTGCGCTGCTAACTCAACCGCGCCGTCGAGCACAGGCACTGCTTGCGAATCCAGCTCAATCGTTACCTGGCTAGCCTTTGCCATCTCCCAGGCATGTCCTATCAGGGCGAAGCCAGTAACGTCGGTCGCTCCTTTGACACTAAATTCACGCATAGCTTCTGCGGCGAATCGGCCCGGAGTCAACATTGTCTCCACCGATTTTGATGCAACCGCTTCGTTTGTTTTACCCCATTTTATTCCAGTAGAGATTATTCCGGTTCCAATTGGCTTGGTTAGGATGACTACATCCCCCGCCCGAGCGCCAGCATTGGTTGCTATTTTGTTCGGATCGATTACACCGGTTACCGAGTAACCAAACATGATCTCTTTATTGTCGACGCTGTGCCCGCCAATTAGCGTAACCCCATACTTGTTCAACGTCTCGAGGCCGCCTCGCATGATTTCGCCTAGAATCGCAGGATCAACACCTTTCTTTGGAAAACAGGTAATGGCCATTGCAGTCAGAGGCGTTCCAGCCATTGCCCAGACATCGTTTATTGAATTAAGCGCGGCAATTTGTCCATAGGCATATGGATCGTCGACGATGGGTGTAAAAAAATCCAGCGTCTGGACAATTGCCAGGTCGTCACGAAGACGGTATACACCCGCGTCGTCGGCTGTATCGAAACCGACAATCAGATTCTTGTCAGAAGGTTGTTTTGGTAGCCCGCTCAAAACCTGAGCGAGTATGCTAGGGCTAAGCTTTGCCGCTCAACCGGAGCATGAGGCCATCTCAGTCAGACGCATCAGATTATTCCTTTCATCGTATTTAACTCAGGAACTTAGGTGCTAGTGTTTATACCATCAATCCTCGGCAGTTCGCATGCAGGTGGAAACGGGAAGGAGCCGCGGATCTGCGCGGAGAACGCGGATTAAGTTGGAAATCAAAGTGGGCAGGCTTGGCTGCACCCATATAGTGCGATGATCAACACAATCTCCGCGGAAATGCCTTTTCAGATTCGCTCGTTCCGCATTAAGTCGCGGCACAAATCATGAACAAGATTCGTATTGGACCCGCTGGGTGGTCGTACAAAGACTGGGAGGGAGTTGTCTATCCTCAAAAGCCCGGTACTAAGTTCGATCCTTTGACGTACCTTTCACGATTTTTCGACACAATCGAGATTAACAGCAGCTTTTACCGTCCACCAGCGGCTTCGAGTGCAAAATCCTGGGCAAAACGCGTCGCGGACAATCCTGATTTCCTCTTCACAGCCAAACTCCATCGCGTGTTTACTCACGAACGTGGGAAAACCACCGCGGATGATGAGAAAACGTTTCGCGAAGGAGTCGATCCATTAGCTGAGGCCGGAAAGCTTGGGGCCCTTTTGCTGCAGTTTCCCTGGTCGTTCAAGAACACGGACGAGGAACGGGCATATCTGATGAAGCTAATCGATCGTTT
>DASSCG010000509.1:0-3429 GCA_035697925.1 Pyrinomonadaceae bacterium | reverse complement strand
CGACACCCTGTTCACATACGTCCAAGTCATCAACATCACGGCGATTGTGGCAACTATCATTCTCGCCCGCAGAGGAAATCGGATTTGCCCGTATCACTTAAAGATGGCCGCTTTGGGCAGCGCAGATCAGAATGAGATGTTAAAACGTGCAGCTAAAGGAGGAGAGATTCATGTCGCGACGACAAATAATTGATGAAAGAGATGAAGGAGGCAACACGGATTTAATGCGTGCTGCCCTTAATGGTCAGAGCGAGACTGTCAAAGCGTTACTGCTCAGTGGAGCTGACGTAAATGCGCGAAATCACGAGGGACGTACTGCGCTAATGTTCGCTATTGTCAACCTCCACACTTCCACCGTTCAGACATTGTTGGATTTCGGAGCGGATGTAAACGTCCAGGCTGCCAGTGGCTTCACACCTCTGATGCTTGCGGCAAATAGCGGTGACATCGGAATCACTCGAGCGTTGCTCAATAGTGGCGCTGATCCCGAAACAATCTGCAGGCCGGGTATAACTGCCTTGGTGGTTGCACTAGAACGCGGCTATAGCGCTATCGTTGAATTAATCAAGCGCGCCTTGGCGGAAGCAACGCACGGGAAGCTGAAAAGCCTTCCGTCTAACGTACAAAGTCCCACGAGAACCGGTGCTCTTGCGGCAACAAAATGAAAAGAGTGTTTAGCGGGAATGGAAAATTAACTGTAAATGAAGAGGAGTAATGGAATGATCAATACGAATTCATATCAAGCTAAGCAGTTTAATCTGAGTGGCTTGAATGGCATTTCCGATCGAACCCTGGAAATGCACTTTAAACTTTACGAAGGTTACGTCAAAGAGACCAATAATCTTACAGAGAAGATTTCTAAGTTTCTGAGTGACGGCAAAGTGGATCAGGAAGAAGTACCGGCCTACTCCGAACTCACACGTCGCTTAGGCTTCGAATACAACGGTATGGTCCTGCACGAATACTATTTCGGCAACATGAAGCGAGACGGTTCGGGTGATCCGGAAAAGAGCTCTGCTTTCTTTAGAGCGGCCGAAGCGAGCTTTGGCAGCTACGACATCTGGAAGGCGGATTTTGTTGGCATCGGCAAGATGCGGGGCGTCGGTTGGGCCATCTGTTACGAGAATCCGGCCAATGGACGGCTCTCTAATCATTGGATCTCGCTTCATGAGACGGGCAACGTGGCGGGATTCAATCCCGTGCTAGTGATGGACGTGTGGGAGCATGCCTTCCTGCTCGACTACAAACCGGCAGAACGGCCTAAATACATAGAGGCATTCTTCTCCAACATAGCCTGGAATGTTTGTGACGAGCGCCTGAAACGCGGATTAGCTGCGCGTTCTGCCACAACTCGTGAACTTGGTTGACGAGCGATTTAACGTCTTCTGAGAATATCGAGTCGGAATCAGGGGTTTCAGAAATGCAAGACACAACACGCATAAACGGACGCGATGACAACAATGTTTGGAAAGGCCTCGCGGCAGGTCTCATCGGGGGATTGGTAGCATCCTGGACCATGAACCGATTCCAGGACGTATGGAGCAGAGTCGCGAAGGGCGTTGAGGCTGGAGAGAGCAACCAATTTCAGAAGGTATCTGGCGAGCACGACAAAGGCGACGAGGAAACATCTGACACTCAAAGGTTGGAGTTGGGTTCGAAGCCGGAAGTTCCGGATGACACGACCATGAAAGCCGCGTCCGCAGTTTCAGAGGGAGTGTTTGGTCATAAGTTGACGCAAAGTGAAAAGAAGATCGCAGGCACGGCGGTTCACTACGTTCTCGGCACGGGAGTAGGTGGGCTATACGGCGCGGCAGCGGAGATATCGCCCAACATCACGACAGGTGCAGGCCTGCCTTTCGGCGCCGTGTTCTGGTTAGTGGTGGACGAGGGCGCAGTGCCGATGCTCGGTCTCTCAGAAGGACCAACGGCCTACCCACTCTCGGTCCACGCTTATGCTCTCTCATCACACTTTGTTTATGGACTTACAGCGGAGATGGTGCGCCGCGCGGTTCGGGGCGCACTATAGCTCGTGATCACCATGGCGGATTCCGAACAGAGATTTGCGAAGTCGAGGCCACGGCCCTTTTCTGAACGCGAGCTTGAAGAGCTCCAGCGCCTTACGTTTGATTATTTTCTTAAGGAGACAAATCCTGAGAATGGCCTGGTGCCGGACAGCACTCGCCAGGGCGCGCCATGCAGTATCGCTCCAACCGGATTTGCCCTGGCTGCTTATCCTGTCGGCGTCGAGCGTGGATTCCTTACGCGCGACGATGCGATTAGCCGAACCCTCACGTCCCTGCGCTTCTTCTGGAATAGCCCGCAGGGTCCTGAACCTGACGCCACGGGATACAAGGGTTTTTACTATCACTTTCTTGACATGAAGACCGGCCGCCGGTCGTTTAACTGCGAGCTGTCAACGATCGATTCGACCTTCGTGATCGCGGGTGCATTGACTGCTGCCGAATATTTCAATCGCGACACTGAAAACGAGCGTGAAATCCGAGAACTTGCCACCGCGCTCTATCTACGCACTGATTGGCAATGGGCGCAAAATGGCAAAGAAACCGTAACGCATGGTTGGACGCCCGAACAGGGGTTCTTAGATCACCGTTGGGATGGCTATAACGAAGCGCTGATTCTTTACGTTCTTGGTCTGGCATCACCAACGCACCCTTTACCAGTAGAGAGTTACCATGCCTGGACCAAGACTTATGAATGGAGAAGTCTGTACGGATACGAGTTCGTCTACGCCGGTCCGCTCTTCATTCACCAGCTTTCGCACATGTGGATCGATTTTCGCGGCATTCAGGACGACTACATGCGGCGGAGAGGGATCGATTATTTCGAAAACAGCCGTCGCGCGACTTATGCTCAGCAACAGTACGCTATTGAGAACCCCCGAGGCTTCAAGGGCTATGGTGAATTCATTTGGGGTTTCACTGCGAGTGATGGTCCTGGACCAGCAGTTGAAAAGATCGGAGGCAAAGAGCGGCAATTCTATGACTACATAAACCGCGGTATTCCGGACGGACCCGATGACGGCACGTTGGCTCCGTGGGCAGTTATCGCGTCACTTCCGTTCGCGCCCGAAATTGTGTTGCCGTCGATGCGCTACTTCGACCAAAGCTTTCCTGAGATGACGAGCAAGTATGGATTCAAGTGCAGTTTCAACCCGACATTTTCTGGAACTTCGAGCAACGGGTGGATCTCAAAGGGGTACTACGGTCTGGATCAGGGTCCGATAGTTTTGATGATTGAGAACTATCGCTCAGAATTCATTTGGCAGTTGATGCGAAACTGTCCTTACATTGTCACCGGGCTTCGCCGCGCAGGCTTTTCCGCCGGTTGGCTTCGCAACCATGCTCCAATGGATCCGTCAGGAGTCGTCACGAAGGGGAAGAACTCTGACTGAGGTAACAGATATTAGTT
>DASSCG010000508.1:0-4043 GCA_035697925.1 Pyrinomonadaceae bacterium | reverse complement strand
CGGACAACGGATTTTAAGTCCGTAGCGTCTGCCATTCCGCCACCCCGGCACAGGGCGCCAAGATAACATGTCGAATATGGCCGTCACAATCTACGGGTCTCGTCGGAGTTGGTAGGTAAGAGTTCAACCTTTAGGTAGTCGTTTTTCGCAAGCGAACAAGCTAAAGCTTGAACTCTGAACTACTGCGCCAGTTGGCGTACTGTAGGGATCGCCGCTAAAAATATCACCGACCTCCAAATGCCCCCCCCTACAATAGTGATTACGACAGTGGTAAGATTCATCGTCGACTACTCGTAAACCGAATTAACCACCGGCGGGATCATGACTGAAGAACAGGAAGTATTCCTGGCACATATCCAGAAAAAAGGGCTAAAGCGTACCGCTCAACGCGACTTGATCCTTGAGGTTTTTCTGCGAACTGAAGAACACCTCTCCAGCGAAGATCTCTACCAACTTGTGCACAAGGAAGACTCCACGGTAGGCCAAACAACCGTGTACCGAACTTTGAAACTGCTTTCCGAGGCCGGGCTGGCTCGTGAGGTTCGCTTCGGTGACGGGCTCACCCACTACGAACATAATTACAAACACCAGCACCACGACCACATGATTTGTTCCAGTTGCGGCAAGATCATCGAATTCTACTCGGCGGAACTCGAAGCGATTCAGGATGCAATGGCGGCAAAACACAAGTTCGAGGTGGAGCAACATCTGCTTCGCATCATAGGGCTCTGCGCGGATTGTCGTCGAAACAAGCGAGAGTCAGAAAAAGATGAAGAATCGCGAACACGCGTAAGGTCTTCCGCTCGTCCCCCAGACAGGAGCGGCAGCAATATTCGTATCCGCAAAGGGTAGAGAATCCTGAACACCTTAATAAGAACATTTGTTTTCCGATGCCTGGGGCCTACCACCTTCGGCCTCCTGGGTCCTTTCCTTTTCATTGCGTGTCCGCGCAGTGCGCCCCCCGACGGCGGCAACGTGGGTGTAGCCACGCGGCCCGCAAACGTTTCTGAAGTCGTACCCAGCGCGGTTGCCTTCAACGGCGAGCGAGCCATGACGCACGTTCGCAAGCAACTGGAGTTTGGACCACGTCCGCCAGGTTCAGCAGAGTTGGGCAAAACGCGTGAGTACATTGTGAATGAATTGAAAGGTTACGGTCTGAACACTTCGACAGACGAATTCGTGGCCTCCACTCCTCTTGGCGACAAGAAAATGGTGAACATCACGGCCTCAATTCCCGGAGAATCCGATGACGTAGTAATTCTCAGCAGCCATTACGAGACGAAGTTCTACAAGGACATGCATTTCGTAGGCGCTAATGATCCGGGCGCATCTGTGGGAACGTTGATTGAACTGGCGCGCGTTTTGTCGGGCAATGGCCGGAAACCTAAGTTAACGTATTGGATAGTTTTCTTTGACGGTGAAGAAGCGTTCTGTGAGGAATGGGATGAATGCGGTAAGCCGGATGCGCCAGATAACACCTACGGAAGCCGGCGCTATGTTGCCGATCTAAAGACCAAGAACCAATTAGACCGAGTGCGCGCGATGATCCTTTTGGACATGATGGGGTACACGAATCTCGAGTTGGGCCGCGACACCTTGAGCACGAAATGGCTGCAGGATGCGATCTGGCATACTGCGAGGGAAATCGGACATGGCTCAATATTTGTCGACCGTCCGGAGGGTGTAGGAGGCGACGATCATGAGCCTTTTCTAAGAGCCGGCATCGACGCCGTGGATATCATACAACTCGGCGGCTACCCCTACTGGCATCGAGCGGACGACACTATAGACAAGGTGTCGCCGCGTAGCATGAAGATTGTCGGCGATGTTGTGGTTGCTAGCTTGCCGCGTATCGAAGAGCGTCTATTGAGAAAGAGTCGATAGTTCACAACCTTGCGTTGCTCTTAAGGTGGTCTGAAGAGATCGAAACCGTCCCTTTTTGCCTTGAACCAGTCCTGCAACCCTTCTAATTCACAATGAAACGAATAGCTGTAATTCCAGGTGACGGAATTGGACCCGAAGTCGTTGCTGAAGCAGTGCGTATGCTCGAGGCTTTGCGGGCATCGCATAACGTTCAACTTGAATTAGTTCATTTCGACTGGGGCGCCGAAAAATTTCTTAAAGAAGGTGTCGGTTTACCCGAAGGCGCACTCGAAATGCTCGCGGAAGAATTCCAGGCGATTTTCGCCGGGGCTTTTGGTGATCCTCGAGTTGCGTCCAATCAACATGCAGAAGAAATTCTATTGGGGATGAGACGTGGTCTGGATCTCTATATCAACTTACGCCCAGTTCGTTTACTGGATTCACGCCTGACTCCCCTCACCAATCGCACAGTCGAAGACATAGACTTTGTTGTCTTTCGTGAGAACACTGAGGGAGCTTACTGTGGGGCCGGTGGATTTTTGAAAAAAGGTACTAGTGACGAGATTGCCACTCAGGAGGAGCTAAACACCCGTCGCGGAGTAGAACGAATTATCCTTGCTGCGTTTGAATATGCGCGCGCGCAAGGTCGGAAACGGGTAACCATGGCGGACAAGTCAAACGTACAACGCTACGGTGGCGACTTATGGCAGAGGGTCTTTAAAGAAGTTGCTGCGGGGTATCCGGAAATCCAAGCCAATCATCAGTACGTTGATGCTATGGCCATGTTCATGGTGCTGGATCCTGCTCAGTATGAGGTAATTGTCAGTAACAATCTTTTTGGCGACATCCTGACCGACTTAGGCGCAGCGATTCAGGGCGGGCTGGGGTTGGCCGCATCGGGGAACATTCATCCCGGTAAAGTTTCGCTGTTTGAGCCAGTTCATGGAAGCGCGCCACCGCTCGCCGGTCAAGGTGTTGCTAATCCAATCGGAGCAATACTCACTGCGGCAATGATGGTAGAGTATCTGGGTTATCCCGAAGCCTCCATGGCGATTGAAGCTGCCGTACGCGGAGCCGTTTCACAGAATGAAACCACGAAAGATCTTGGTGGCGCTCTTTCCACAAAACAAGCGTGCGACGCAATCTTGAGCCGGCTATCAGGGCAGTAGCCTGACTGTTAAGGAGGGCTCGCAAGCGCTGCGTGGGCCGGCTTGATTGTACACATCGTTTGCAGAGCATGAGGGTATCTTAAGAAGCCCTCCTTAACAGTCGGGCTACTGCCACGACGTGGATCGCTTTGAGAACACTGAAATCCTGGCCGAGTTTGTTTACACCCCCCAACCTTGCTGGCACCCACTCTTACCGCTGAGATCATCGCAATCGGATCGGAGTTGTTAGCTCCGGATCGAACGGATACGAACAGCCTTTGGCTAACCGAGAAACTCAATAGCATTGGAATTGAGGTGAAGCTGAAGACGATCGTTGGCGATGACGACGCGCGTCTTGAGGAGACGATCAAAGATGCAGTGAAGCGCTCTCGAGTCGTCATCACAACTGGCGGATTGGGTCCAACCGAAGACGACATCACCCGTAAGGTTGCGGCTCGCGCTTTGGGCCGGCGGCTGTTCTTGGATGAGTCATTGTTGGAGGAGCTTAGAAACCGTTTCCAGAGTTTTGGGCTGACAATGCCTGAACGCAATTCGCGCCAGGCAATGGTTATTGACGGTGCCGAAGTGCTGGCGAATCCAAACGGAACAGCGCCCGGTCTGTTTATCGAGCACGAGGATACCTCGATCGCCCTCCTGCCTGGTCCTCCCAGGGAAATGCGTCCGATGTTTGAGAATCATGTGCAACCCAGGTTGCAGTCGAAGGCAGGGCATTTGCGAGTTGTGCGTCGCGTGTTGCGCGTCGTAGGAATGGGAGAATCAGCCGTCGACGAGAGGATTGCTCCTATCTATACACGTTACACTAATCCCCAGACCACCATTCTCTTTAACAAAAGTGAGATCGAGGTTCAGCTTACGGCAAAAGGGCGAACGGAGGCCGATGCCGAAACTCTCCTCGACAAAGTGTCTGCCGAACTCGAATCGGAGTTAGGCCACTCCATCTTTGCCTTTCGAGGCGAGCAAATGGAGGAGGTTGTCGGTCTGCGACTATCTGTGGGCGGGTACACGATTGCC
>DASSCG010000507.1:0-3436 GCA_035697925.1 Pyrinomonadaceae bacterium | reverse complement strand
CTGACTTGCTGAAACGGAAAGAGACTTTTTATGAACATGTGCCTCCACGCACCTACTGGATAGATATCGGCAAGCCGGAACGTTACCTCCAGGCACATCACGATCTGTTGGCCAACCGAGTGGGTCGAATCCATATCAAGGAGAGGCGTGGGTCATTTGATTCAGCCACTGTGGCTGAAATAGATGAACTCTCAATCGTTGGCGATGACTGCCAGATAAAGCCAGGGGCACAAATCATCAACTCAGTTCTGGGACCGGGCTGCTTTGTTGAAGAGCGCGCCCATGTTGAAAACTCAGTTATCTGGCCTCATACGCGAATCGGAACTGCGGCACAAGTCACCGATGCCATAGTGGGCCGGGGTTGTCATGTGGGACGTTCCGCCATCGTCGGACCAGGATCGGTTTTGGGCGACAAAACCTCGGTAACTGACTATACGTTCACTGGAGGCGCCAGGCTGTGAGTGAAACGCTTGCGCCAATCAAGTTCGGCACAGATGGTTGGCGAGCAGTCATTGCCCACGAATTCACTTTCGCCAACGTGGAACGAGTGGCCCAGGCTTATGCTGACTATCTGGCGACTACTAAACAAGAACCGCTCCTCAATCAACTTGTCGCTGTGGGCCAAGTGAGCCGTGATGAATCCCTGAGTGCAATGTTTCGAGAAGTCGCAGCTAAGGCAAGCGGTGATGTTCCAGCGCTGGTTGTTGTTGGTTACGACCGCCGGTTTCTATCTGAGCAGTTCGCGCTGCGGGCAGCCGAAGTGATGGTGGGAAATGGTTTTAGTGTTGCTCTTTTTCCTGAGGCTGCTCCTACACCTTTAATTTCGTGGGCGGTTAAAGAGCTAAAGGCAACCGGCGGCATTGTGCTAACCGCCTCGCACAATCCTCCTGACTTTAATGGCTTTAAGATCAAGGCGCCGTGGGGTGGAAGCGCTCCGCCTGAAACAACGGCTGCAGTTGAAGCCCTGGTTGATAAGTCTTCAGTTAAGCGCAGTTCCTTTCTGTCTGACCGTCGTGAACTACTTGAATCTGCGACCAAAAGTTACCGAGAGCAAATCAGCTCCTACATCGAGCTGGATCGGTTGAAAAAGACCGACCGGACGATCGTGGTGGATCCAATGCATGGATCGGGTGGGCGGTGGATAGAGAGTTTATTGTCAGGCGGAAAGCTTAAGGTAGAGACGATTCGCGGCGAACGGGATCCCTTATTTGGTGGAATCAATCCCGAGCCAATCGACAGCAACCTTGGTCCACTTAAAAGCCGCGTAGTAGCGGCGAATGCTCTCGTAGGACTAGCTACTGACGGTGATGCAGATCGCGTCGGAGCAGTGAACGAGCTGGGCCAAACGATGACTATGCACGACGTTGTGCCCCTGGTCTTGCTTCACCTGGCTCGTAACCGAAAGATGACTGGAGGTGTGGTCCGGACTTTCTCGCAATCCGTGCTGCTGGAGAGAATCGCTGCGGCACACAACCTTAAGATTTACGAAACAGCAATTGGGTTTAAGTATATTGCGGACCTGATGCTCAAGGAGGACATCCTTTTAGGGGCCGAGGAGTCTGGAGGAATCGGAGTCAAAGGGCATATTCCAGAACGTGATGGCTTGCTCAATTCCCTGCTCTTTTTGGAAGCTATTATCACGGCCGGCAAACCTCCTTCCGCAATGTTGCGGGATTTGCATCGCGAGTTTGGCGAATTTCACTTCGGGCGCAGGGATCTTCACATTGCCGTCGAACAAGGGATGAAACTCGTGAAGGGAGTAGCTTCTCAACCTCCCTCGAGTTTTGCCGGTGTCAAAGTAAAGGAAGTTCAGACGACCGACGGTGTGAAGCTGATCTTCCCGGATGAATCATGGCTGCTATTTCGGCAATCAGGCACCGAGCCAGTTCTGCGCACCTACGCTGAGGCCACCACAGTTGATCAAGTGAATGTTCTGCTCGACGAGGCGGAGAAGGTTTCGAACGCACACTAGCGTTTTGAAATTTCCTGATGAGGTCGCGTAGCGACCGTCGAGTTTAGCCCGGTCTTTCAAGGCCGGGATAGGGAGTTCCGCGAATTCTCGTCGCGTCAGCGACGAGCGAAAGAGCGGGTCACCCATCGCTGACGCGACGAACCAGTTTGCGACGAATACCCGGCCTTAAAAGGCCGGGCTAATTTCGCCGTCGACGCTACGCGTCGGCCATTTAGATGGGCCGATCAAATAAATTCCTTTGACTCAAACACGAAACACCATTACCTTTTCCGCATTCCCCCAGTCACCCTCGTGCTGAATAGTTCCATATATGGAAATCAGGGAGGTCGTGTGCGATGGGATTGATACTTCTAATCGTGCTAATCGTGCTGTTGCTGGGCTCGGTACCCGCCTGGCCCTACAGCAGAGGTTGGGGATACCGCCCAAGCGGCGCGCTCGGTCTGATTTTGATCATAGTCTTGATCCTCATCCTAATGGGCCGGATCTAGTCGAGCTTGCCTGGGTATCTAGCCAGGAAATAATCCGACGGTGCGACGCCGCCTTTGAACGAGACGAAAGCGAATGCCGGAACTGCCGGAGGTAGAACACGTTGTTCGTGCGTTGCGTCGTGCCGTGCTCGGTCGGCGGATTGTCGCCACTGAGATTCATCTGCCGAAGCTTATCTCACCTAACTCGCCTGCCGTCTTCAACCGCAAACTAAAAGGATCCGGCATCTCCGGCATCGGTCGTCGTGGAAAGTTCATTCTAATTGAACTGGATTCGGGAAAGGTTTTAGTAGTTCACCTCCGAATGACAGGAAAGTTCCTGGTACTAACGCCTGAAGATCCTCTGCCTCCCCATGCGCATGCAGTCTTTTATCTGGACGATGAGCGCAGACTGGTATTCAGGGATCAACGGCAGTTCGGTGTGATGAGGCTTGTAGCTAATTCAAGGCTGAGTTTGACCAAAGGGATCAGCCAACTCGCTCCCGAACCTTTTGCGGATGAATTTAGCATTGATTATTTGAAGGACATTTTGGCTAAGTCGCGCCGCACAATTAAGACCTTATTGCTGGACCAGACGAGAGTGCTGGGCCTGGGTAACATCTATGCTGCGGAAGCGCTCTTTCGCGCCGGAATCAATCCCTTCAAAATTGCCTCTGAACTGTCCGCCAAGAGAGTTGGGCGTTTGCACCAGGCGATCCGGGACGTTTTGCGCGCTGCCGTATCGGGCAGTTCAGCCTCTCGAATCAACCTCGAGAATCCGAATGGCTTTTCGTACGGTGAAGCCTTTGGAAAGGTCTGGCAGGTCTACGAACGGGAAGGCAAAGCCTGTTTCAAGTGTGGCGTGCGGATTCGACGTCTTGCACACGGGGGCAGATCAACTTACTGGTGCCCGCGATGTCAGAGACGATGATCCGCAGATTACGCAGATGACAAAGCAACAATCAAACAAGTTGAGGAAGCGCAGCTGGGAAGGGCGGTT
>DASSCG010000506.1:0-5426 GCA_035697925.1 Pyrinomonadaceae bacterium | reverse complement strand
CTTTAATCTATTCAATCATCCGAATTTCGGAGATCCCGTAGGTGACCTCGGCAGTGGTCTTTTCGGCCCATCAGCCTCAATGTTTGGAAGAAGTTTGGGAAGCGGAGGAGCAAATGGAGGCTTAAGCCCACTCTACCAGGTTGGAGGCCCCCGCTCTGTACAACTCATGCTGAAGTTGCAGTTTTGAAGGATAGAGAGCTGCCCACCCTGTGCCGATCTGATAGGCGAACCAGATTCCGAAAACGATGCTTAGACCACCCGTAGTCTGGCTGATAGAAAAGCTTGACAACCCATTTCCTAGTCGTTAAGGTTCGGCATTCTTGTAGTGTGATCTTTAAATCAAGTAGAGGTGCGATCTCCAAAAGTAAGCAGCGTCTAGATACGCCGGAGAAGGTTGAGAGTTCCGGAACGTTGTTGAAAGGGGAAGATCGCCGAAGCCCATCAGGTAATCCTTCATCCTGAGAGGGTTGGTTACTGCGGCTAAATCCGCAGGACTGTCACCGAGAGAGTAACGGTGGAGAGCTACGACCTGACTGGGGGCGCGCGAAGCGCCTTCACTTTGAACCTGTCGAAAGGTCGGTCGTGTGCAGACACTACCGGCCTTTTCTGTTTTTTGAATGGCTTTGTGATCTCAGATCTCAGATTTCAGATCTCAGATTTCAGATTTCAGATCTTGAGATTTGAGATTTCAGATCTTGAGATTTGAGATCTGAGATCTGAGATCTGCGTCTGAGATCTGAATTGAATTACACTGGCAGTGGCAATGTCAAAAATCACAATAATGAAGTTTGGCGGCACCTCGGTAGAAGACGCGCTGGCGTTTGAACGCCTAACGAAAATCGTCGGGACTGCGCATGCGTCTAAAACAACGCGTCCACTCGTCGTGGTTTCTGCAATGAGCGGCGTGACAAACGCGCTGCTTGCGAGTGTGGACTTGGCCAACGCCGGGGACTCGGAAGGCGCAATACGCCTGCTGGCACCTCAATGGAATCGACACCTGGCCGTAGCACGGGCACTCATTGCGGAACCGGCGGCATTTGAACTCGAATTGGAAACAGCGGAGCAGGAAATCGCGGAATTGCTGCGCCGCAGCGTCGAACTTATTCCAGACTCGCTGCTCCAGGATCTGATCGTTTCCTATGGCGAGCGCCTTTCGGCCGTTTTGCTCGCCGCAGTCCTTCGTCATGCAGGCCTACCCGCCGAGCATGTCGATGCACGCCGCTGCATTATCACCAATGAAGAACATGGACGCGCCGAGCCTCTGCCGGAAGAGATCCAATCCCGAACGCGATCCGAGCTCGACCCGCTGATCAGTGCAGGAAAAATACCAGTTCTAGGCGGCTTCATCGGTTCCACAGTTAGCGGCTCAACCACCACGCTGGGTCGCGGTGGTTCCGACTACACCGCCGCTCTTCTGGGCGCCGCCCTGGGAGCTCACGAAGTGCAAATATGGACCGACGTCACCGGGGTTCTTACAGCCGATCCTCGGCTCATAAGCCACGCGACTACCATCGACCGTCTCTCCTATTCAGAAGCTGCCGAGCTCGCCTACTTTGGAGCCAAGGTGCTTCATCCAAAAACAATTCAACCGGCGGTTGAACAAAGAATTCCAGTGCGCATCTGCAACGCGCGCGAACCGGCAGCAACCGGCACGATCGTATGTTCCGATACTGAATTGTCGCCACGTACTGTGAAAGCCATCGCCCACAAAACCGGTATTACTCTGGTCCAGATCACGTCGGCGCGCATGCTCGGTGCCTATGGCTTCTTGCATGCCATCTTCGAGGTCTTCAACCGCCATCGGACGGCCATTGATATTGTGACCACATCGGAGGTCAGCGTCTCTTTATCACTCGATGACGTCAGCACGCTCGCGACGATCGTGGATGAGTTGAGGCCACTGGGAACAATTCGCGTTGAGCACAATCAGGCGATTATTTGTGTCGTCGGCGAAGGACTTCGAGCGACACCGGGGATTGCCGGGCGCATTTTCAATTGCCTTGGTGACATTAACATTTCACTTATTTCCCACGGCGCATCCAGTGTTAATGTGACTTTCGTAGTCGAAGAAAAGAACGTGCGTGAAGCAATCTCGCGGCTTCATGCAACGTTCTTCGAACGGGCCGCAGAAATCGAAGAGGCAGCGGTTGCATGAACCTGTTCGAACTAACGCGAGAGCTCATAGACATTCCCTCGCTGACTGGAGATGAGGCCGACGTCTCGCGCTTCCTGGCGTCTCATTTGACAAGACTGGGGTACAGTGTCGCCCTCCAGGACGTAACGGACGGTCGTGCAAACGTGATTGCCACAACAACAGATCGGCCCCGCGTCTTCCTCTCAACGCATATGGACACAGTGCCTCCTCACATTAAGGCCGGCGAAGATGATAACTACATCTACGGTCGTGGCTCGTGTGATGCAAAGGGGATAATTGCCGCGCAGATCTCAGCCGCTGAACAGTTACGTGCAGAGGGCGTGAACGTCGGCCTGCTTTTTACTGTCGACGAAGAAGCAAGCAGCGCGGGCGCGAACGCCGCAAATGACCACCCGCTGGCTAATTCATGTGAGTATTTGATAAATGGGGAGCCCACAGACAACAAGCTGGCCACTGGTTCGAAGGGATCTTTGCGTTTAAGAATCAGTACCCAAGGTCGTGCTGCTCATTCGGCCTATCCAGAGCATGGTCATTCCGCAATTGATACTTTGCTTGATGTGCTGGAAGAACTTCGTCAGTGCGCGTGGCCCTCGCATAAACAATTCGGAGAGACAACCTGCAATATTGGAACGATCGAAGGTGGAACACGCGCCAATGTGATATCTGCAACGGCCGCAGCGGACTTGCAACTTCGGCTGGTAACCCCTGTGGCGCCGGTAAAAGAGATGTTGGAGCAAGCAGTTGGCGATCGTGCGCTGGTGAGATATCTGTCAGAGGCTGAGCCCCAGCAGATGCTTGGCTTGGACGGGTTCGACACCTGCGTGGTGCGCTTCACCACTGATATCCCTTACCTGACAAATTGGGGTAAACCGCTGCTGCTCGGTCCGGGATCCATTCTCGACGCGCACACCGATCACGAGCGCATCGCCAAACGGGAATTGAGAGAAGCTGTGGATCTATATGCGAAGCTGGCACGCACGCTGGTAGCATAGACTTCAGTCTGTGCAGGCTCAGTTACAACGGACATCGGTTGAAATCACAGACTAAAGTCTGTGCCACGTAGCATAGACTTTAGTCTGTGTTGCTGGCTGAGTTACACAAACATCGGTTGAATACAGAAGTGGGTTGAAATCACAGACTAAAGTCTGTGTCACACAGGAGTAACGCATGAAGCTAGCCCTATTCGGATGTGGCGCGATGGGTCGCCTGGTTAGCAGGCTGGCTGAGGACGACGGTCATGAGGTCTCGTTGGTTATCACTTCGCGCGATGCGATGCGTAGTGTAGAAGAACTGGAAGATTTGCTGCGTGGCCATGATGCGGCCATTGATTTCTCCGTGTCGGACGCTGTGATTGCGAACATTACCTCGTGTGTTCGCGCAGGCGTACCGATCGTGGAAGGCACAACCGGCTGGAACAATCAGGAATCAGAAGTGCGTCAAATTGTGGCTGAGAATGGCGGCGCACTAATTTATGGCGCCAACTTCTCCATCGGTGTCAATTTGTTCTATGGCATTGTGGTCCGCGCTGGGGAACTGTTTCAGCATCTGCCGAATTACTCTGCGTTCATCGAAGAAGCGCACCACTCGCGTAAACGCGACGCACCATCTGGCACTGCTCTGCGTTTGCGAGATCTTCTCGCATCAGCGGGACACGATCCGCCGATCGCGAGTACGCGGGCCGGGCAAATTCCCGGTACCCATAGGGTGGGCTTTGATTCAGCTTCCGATCAGATCACGCTTACACATACGTCACGGTCGCGCGAGGGTTTTGCCGCCGGTGCCCTGCTCGCTGCTTGCTGGATTCAGGGACGAAAAGGCACTTACGAATTCTCAGCCATGATCGGTGAGATTCTGAAAGCGATAGATGAGTGATATCCACCAAACGGTTCACGCAAAGGCACAAAGAAGAAGTCCCACTGTTGACTTTGCGTGTTTGCCACCTTTGCGTCTTTGCGTAAAAACTCCCTGCTAAAAAGCGAAAGGATAAATCGAAATGACAATGAACATTGAATGGCTGCGCGGAACAGCTACCGCTCTGGTCACACCCTTCACCAGCAATGGCGCCATTGATGAAGAACGTTTGCGCGCACTGATCGAGTATCAACTAACTGGTGGCGTGCGTTTGCTCGTTCCCTGCGGCACCACAGGCGAAAGTGCCACCATGACAGAAGCCGAAGATCAGCGTGTGATCAAACTCACTGTTGATGCGGCGCGAGGACGAGCGCGAGTAATCGCAGGCACCGGAAGTAACGCGACTTCGTCGGCTATCGAGTGGTCCCACACCGCTCATGACCTCGGCGTTGATGCGGTGCTCGTAGTTGCGCCGTACTACAACAAACCAACCCAGGAAGGGCTATACACGCACTTTCGCACAGTCGCTGAAGCCGTCAACAATCTCCCTGTGGTCATCTATAACGTGCCTGGTCGCACTGGCTGCAACATCGCCGCCGCTACTACACTACGACTGGCCCATGAAGTCGAAAACATCGTTGCCATCAAAGAGGCGTCCGGCGATCTGGCCCAGATCATGGCCATTTTGCGTGGACGTCCAAACAACTTTCGCGTGCTGTCCGGAGACGACGCAGTGACTCTTCCGCTCATCGCGCTGGGCGCGGACGGCCTGATCTCTGTCGCTTCAAATGAAGCGCCTGAGCTTATGTCTCGAATGGTCGACTTGGCGCTTGCGGGCGACTGGCAAGAGGCGCGCGCTCTGCACTACAAATTGCTCCCGCTGATGGAAGCAAACTTCATCGAATCGAGTCCCGGTCCCGTGAAAGCGGCGCTCGCGCTGATGGGCGTGATCGAAGAGAACTTCCGTCTTCCACTCGTCCCGGTGCAGGAGGCCACGCGCGCGCGCATGCAAAAGGAGCTACGGGAACTCGGACTGCTGAAGGAAGCCACACATGTCGCTGCGTGAAAAGATCGAAGAGCTAGCCGCACACGATGACCCAAGCACCTTCCCCTTTGCACGAGAGCTGTTCGCGGAACTGAAGACGGCGCTCAATCGCGGCGAAGTGCGTGCTGCCGACCGAGACGCTGATGGAACGTGGCGAGCAAACGCCTGGGTCAAGCGGGGAATCCTGCTGGGATTTCGGTTGGGCACGCTCACAGACATGTCTCCCGCCGATCATAGCCTCTTCTTTTTTGACAAAAACACTTACCCCCTGCGCGCACTGGTTCCGGAAAACAACGTCCGGGTCGTGCCCGGAGGATCGAGCATTCGCGACGGCGCCTTCGTGGCGCCTGGCGTTGTCTGCATGCCACCGATGTA
>DASSCG010000505.1:0-3926 GCA_035697925.1 Pyrinomonadaceae bacterium | reverse complement strand
GGACCTCCGGCCAACACTCGAGGCGATGACTATAGATGTTGAGAGTTACAGGTTTAGCAAAGTCGAATGGCCCGCCGGACCATTTGAGGGACGGTTCATGCCGAAGTTCAATGCGGAACTGCTCACAGAACGCCGCACCTTTCCCACTGGTTCGATCATCGTGCCTCTGGACAACAACCTGGCGAAACTCGTGGTCAACCTGCTGGAACCCGAGGCTCCTGATTCGCTTCTCGCCTGGGGGTTCTTCAACGCAATCTTTGAGCAGAAGGAATACGGCGAGGCCTACGTTTTAGAGAATTTAGCCCGGGAGATGTTGTCCTCAAACTCGCATCTCCGAGAAGAGTTTGTACGAAAGCTGGAGTCGGACCCTGGGTTTGCCTCCAGTCCGGACAGGCGCCTTCAATTTTTTTACGAGCGTTCACCCTACTGGGATCCCTACATGAATGTATACCCTGTGGGACGGATCATGACCACTCTGCCGGGCACACGGTTCTAGGCTTATCCTTCGGCAGCAAAGGAAACGAGGCCGCTTTCCCGCTCTGGTTGAGCCTAAAACCATTCTTTTTTGCCCTTTTGCTGGACTTTATTTCTTCCAAACTGGTAAAGTGAATCGCGCTCGCCGCCGGGGCTTTAGAGGCGAGCGCCTTGGTTTATACCTTGTTTTCCGCGGTTCCCTCCTCCCTTGGTGTCACCGCTCACAACCCCACTTAGGTTTTTGGATTTAAAATTTAGAGCTTCTTAGCTGAAGCGCTTTGCTTGGAGACTTCCATGCCTTCCCCCATACGCAAAACGACTTTACGTTCCCCTAAAACAGCCTTAACTGTAACTGCAGTCATACTGCTGATCCTGGCTCCTATCATCACAGTTCTGATCTATCAGAGCCAGGCGATCGAGTCCCAAAAGATCAATTATTCAGAACTCTACTCGATTGCCGAAGGCACCTCCGCAGCGTCAGTGACGATTGAAGGTGAGCTCTTAACAGTCCGCCAGAAAGATGGGTCGCTGTTACAAGCCACCGTCACAAGCGAACTAGCGCGACAGGGTGTGGTGGAGCTATTCAGAAAGAACCAGGTTCCAATTGAATTTCAGGCGTTGGGCTCAGGACCGATTGCCACGGCTCTTAGCTGGGCGATCCCGTTGCTGACCTTTGCCTTAGTAGGTTTTATCGGCTGGCGTGTCTATTGCAGCATGAGCGGGCGTGATAGCAGCTTCAACTGTGCCGACTCCAGTAACAAACAGAACGTAACGTTTTCAGATGTGGCCGGCGTGGACGAAGCCAAAGCTGAATTGGCAGAGACGATTGAATTTCTGCGTAACCCTGCTCGATTTGGAAGGCTGGGAGGAAGGGCGCCGCGGGGAATCCTGCTGGTAGGTCCTCCGGGAACGGGAAAGACCTTGTTAGCTCGCGCTGCAGCCAACGAAGCCGGCGTACCGTTTCTTTCCGTTTCAGGCGCCAGCTTCCAGGAAAAGTTTGCCGGTGTAGGTGCTGCCCGAGTGCGCAGATTATTTGCGAAGGCCAGAAAAGCGTCACCTTGCATAGTCTTTATCGATGAGATCGATGCTTTGGGGCGTAGACGTGGGCGGAGCAATGATTCCGCTTCCGCCGACCAGGATCAGACTTTAAATCAGCTCTTGATCGAAATGGACGGATTTGATCAAAACAGCAGCATCGTCGTTATTGCGTCTACAAACCGTCCCGATATCCTAGATCACGCGCTGACACGTCCCGGCCGTTTTGATCGTCAGATCACTGTTAATTTGGCCGACGCGCGCGGCCGCGAAGCAATCCTGCGAGTGCACGCCCGCGGATTACATCTCGAACCTGGGCTTGACCTTCAGTGGATCGCGCGAGGAACCCCTGGTTTCTCAGGAGCTGAACTCGCCAATCTAATGAATGAAGCCGCAATTGCAGCCACTCGCGATGATTCCGAAGCAGTCGCTCGTGTACATATAGAAGCCGCCCGAGACAGAATTTTGATGGGTGCTGAGCGTCAGGGCTTCAGAATGGACGAAGAGGAGCGCTATGCAACTGCGGTTCATGAAGCAGGTCACGTAGCGGTTGGATTGTCAGCCAAACACGGGGACCCAATACACAAAGTCTCCATCCTCCCGCGAGGACAGGCTTTGGGTGTTACCCAGTCATTGCCTGAGCGCGATCGCTTGATGAAAAAGCGCGAGTACCTGGAGGATCAGATTGCTACTCTTCTCGGCGGGCGCGCTGCTGAGCAAATCCTTCTCTCTACAATGACCGCCGGTGCGTCGAATGACATTGAACGTGCTGTCGAGATCGCCAGACGGATGGTCAGTGAGTTTGGCATGAGCCCTCTCGGACCCATCCACCTCGGCTCCACCGACGTACCTCATAGCCAAACCTTACTGGATCGCATCGAGGAAGCCACAAATGCCATCATCGCTGAGCAGATGAAAAGAGCATGCGATGTAGTGACGAATGAGGAGAAGGGGATTGCTCGTCTAGTCTCGGTACTCTTGGAGAGAGAAACTGTGGATTCTGATGAGATCCTGCAATGTTTTGGCGAGCGTGACGTGCCGCAGGCTGCTTAACCTTTTGTCCGATCACTTTTAGTCAATGCGCGAGAGCTTCGGGATGCTCAGCAACCTCTTTGACTGCCCGACTCCGGCCCCGTTTCGTAACCACACCTACACCAGCAAAGATCAGGACGCTTGCGACGACTATTCGCGAGTTGAAGTTCTCACCCAGAAGCAAAGGGGCTAAACCAAACGCGATTAGCGGCTGGAGGTAGATATAGGTAGCCACTGTGCTCGGTGAGACTTTTGTCAGAGCCCACGCGTTCAGGTAGTACGCAAGCACAGTGGGAATCAGGATGATATAGAGCACTGCCAGCCAGGCAACTGGAGCTGCATGGACGAGATTATCGCGACTCATCGCGTACGCCCCTAAAGGCAGCACTACGATCGAACCCACGCAGAACATCCAGGTGATTACGTTGAGAGCACCGTACCGTTTGAAGAGATCTCTTGATATCGCGATGTAAGCGCCATACAGAAACGAGTTGGTTACGATCAAGAAATTTCCTGTATTGGTGTTCGCGGAGAAGTCGGCTCGCAAGGGATCGACCAAATAAACCACGCCGCCGGCGGCAAGCAAGATCCCCAAAGTGCGTCGCAAAGATATTTTGTCGTAGCCTAACGCTATGCTCACGGTCAGGGTAAAAACTGGGATTGTGGTTCCCAGCAAGGTAGCGTTGATTACGGTCGTAATTGATAGACCCTTAATGAAGAGAAGTTGATTAAGAGCCACTCCTAGCAAGCTGCACAACACGAGCAACGCAAGGTCGCTTCTGGGGATTCTGCGCAACTGGCCAAGTTTGACACGCAGTAGAAGAAAAGCGATCGCCGCGCCCACCACTCGCAAGGTAACCAAAGTGGTGCTTGACATAGAGCGCAGCGCAAACTTGCCAACAATCGGCCAGGTACCGAACATTACTTGCACGGCAATTAGTGCAATATGAGGTGCGAAGCCTCGATCGCTAAGCTGGCGTTTAGGCGTCATGAATTACAGAAAAAGGATCGGGTTTGATCCCGATCCTTTTTGTTTTCTGTCGAGACCCTGCAACTCTGGAGCATCCGTCCGACGGGTTTATGAGGACTGGGCCATGCACAGCCTGGCAAGCCCCAACAGCATTTCCCGTCCCGATGCTAAACAACTAGATACAGTGGATTCTCGAGTATTTTCTTAAAGGTCTGGAGGAATTTTGCTCCCGTAGCTCCGTCGATCACGCGATGGTCACACGACATTGTGACCCGCATCATTTGTTTCACCACAATCTCGCCTGCACGCACCACCGGTTTGGGTGACATCGCTCCGACAGCGAGAATCGCTCCTTCTGGTGGATTGATAACCGCTGTAAATTCATCGATCCCAAACATACCGAGGTTACTGATTG
>DASSCG010000504.1:0-5760 GCA_035697925.1 Pyrinomonadaceae bacterium | reverse complement strand
GAAGCGAAGACATTGTTCATTGTTAGAGTCTGTTCGCGTAATTCACCGTAAGTGATTTCTCTTTGCTCGTATAACACCGCCGGCCGAGCTGGAGGCTGCTTAGCGAATATTGAATCGAACAGATTCATGAGATTCGTACAACAAGGTGCCTAACGCATATCGGGGAGCGCCTCTCGATATTAAAGCTAAGATTTGCTTGGCAGCATTGAGGCGAGCATCTCGAACTTATCGTGAACCGCGCTGTAAGACGTTACGAGTCGCGAGTCGTCACCGCTTCTGGCATCTGTCTTAAACCTGTTAAGTGCCTGGCGAAAACTGTCCAGCTCCTTGGAAAACTCTTCATTCTTGTCATCACTCATTCCGCGCGGTACACCGAGCTTTACAATTGCATTCCCGCGCTTCACTAGCAGGTTCGCCTGGGATCTGATGCGCCGAAAGTCTTTCTTAGGCAATGCATCATGTTCCAAAGGATGAAGCACATCGTGAAACTTTTCGTACTCTTTATAGCCGAAAGCATGTTGAGCAGCTGTGTTGGTTGCCCCAAGAGCATTAGGATTTACTGTTGACAACAAGAATGTCGTCAATACACATAAGTGCAATATTCGAATTCGCTTCATCATTTAACTCCTCTTGTTTGATTGGCCACTTTCCGCGTTACTTATCGTCCAATTTTCTTCCCGCGTTCAAATTATCAAAGTTGAGGATCGCATTGAACACGAGGAAATAACTACCCTTCGTCTGGCCACGCCAGATAGGATTGTTTGAGAACAGCACGTAATGTCCCTGCCCTGAGGGCACATCGACAACCATCGGATGTTGAGCAATTTCGTCTCCGCCATCCAGCAAACCAGATGCAAGCAGTTCCCGATTGTCGGCGTATCGAAACACAGCTCGCGGACGCATGGCTGGCGGAATGACATTAATGCCATTGCGCCGTTGCTCATCGGTTAAAGGCAACGCTTCCCACGCTTCAGCGGTCGGCAACTCAGGCGCGTCAACCGGAGCTCTGCCCTGAACCGTATCGAGATCCTCAGCCGTACCGCGACCTGTCATTCGAGTCTCCCGTCGTGGCCTGCCTCCTCTGCCACCCGCAAGATTGCTAAGGTTGAATATTGGTCCATTGAAGCAGTAGATCGAGAGCGTTTCGCCATACCCATAGGCAATAGGGCTGCCGGCATCGACAACTTTCGAGCGCAACACTGCACCTATGGCTTTTAGTCTTTGCGATCTGGCAATCGAAACCCCAGGTGTGAAACCCGAAGTGACCGCGAGGTCTGCAGTATCCATTACACCGATAAAGAGCCCGCCCTCACTAGTAAACTTCTGGAGATTCATCAGGCCGGAGTAACCCAGCCCCGGACGTATATCATCGGTGGAATCGATCTTTCCAATGTTGGGTGTTAGCGGAGTCGTTTTCCATGGAATAGCGTTACCCCACATCGGCATGCCGCTGATGATGGCGCTTGGACCACGGCCGACCGGACCAAATATAATCACGTCAAACTTGCTTCGCAGAGTTGCATCTTTTGCCGCGTCCTGAGTGCTGATGTAAGAGTAAGGAATACTCAACTGATCAAAGGCTAGTCGCCACCAGCCTTCGTCCTGAGTGCTTAGCCATGTATGCATAATGGCAATACGTGGTGCTTTTACGCCATGCGTCTTGATGGATGGAGCAGTCTCGACCGCAAATACCTGCACCCCTAAGTCCGTTGCAGCCTTCTGTATTTCGGCGCGTTCCGCCTTTCGAATAATGAATGAGCCCCGATTGAATTTTCGGCCCGCAGTTTCAAACGGTTCCTCGGCTGCTTCCATGGGCACGTCTTTAAGCCGGTATCGGAACGTCATCAGAGTATTGTCGGCGTTGTGATTGATCAGATAAATCGAGCCGGCTCCTGTAACACCGGCCGGAGCCCGTACTTCTCCAGTTACACGTTCCATCGACGCACTCAACGCCTTCACATCCGTTACCCGGACAACTTGAACGTTTCCTAGTTCGCCCATGGTCCAGCCCGTATCGTCGTAGACGTCTTGCTGAGGATCGTTAGGTGCCCAGTACTGGTGATCCAACAACGCATCAGCAATTCGACTGTAGGGTTGGTCCATTCGCACAATGTAACTCCCGGCTGGAAATTGCCGGGTTTCTGCTGTCGTTGATTGGTCTGCGCGATAGGGCGTCGGAGATGGCGATGCAGTTGGCGATGGAGATGGCGAAGCTGATGGAGATCCAACTGGTGTGGCCGCCGCCGGCAGCCTCTTCTTCTTTATTGAAACTGTAAAAGGGGCGGTCGCGCGATGGATTTCGCAACCTTGCGCTTGGAGTGTGCGAAGTAGTTCTGCCTGATTGCCGGGTCGCGGATCGTCTCCTGGTAAAACATATGCGGCGGGACCGTCGTTCTTCGGCTTTTCTACCGAGCGTTTGCTCTTCACATAGAAGTTTTTCAGAAAGAGTTTCGCGTTGTTGCTGAAATAATGCAGCGTGGTTAACAGGGCGGTCTGCTGATAATTATTGTTATTGCGCTGTGACCACTTTACTCGGGGGAGAGGCGGATTCTGCCTGTACCATGTGCGCGAATACTCGGAGGCAGAGAGAGTTCGCTCGACCGTGTCGGCCCCGGCATTGCCAAACGTCTCGTAAAGACGACTTATGCCATTGTGAGTAGCCGCCATAAACATCAGATATCCAGGCGACCAGGTGTCGAAGTTCCCATGAGCAAACACCCCTGGCATCCCGAACTTCGTCATCTCTGAAACATTGTTCCAGCCAATCATTTGCCATTCGTCCGTGAGAATTGGATCCACCCAGGCGTTATACGGACCGTCGCCGATCGTGTTGTCGTAAAGATAGGGGACTGACTCGTGAAGGTCGTGAATTACCTGTGCTTTCCAACCGAGGTAAGTATTCAAAACGTTGCGTGTCAGCTTAAGTGAAAGCCCGATCGCATCGCGGTTGTTGTCATGGGCCACATAGTGACCCCAGTAAAGTAATGGCGGCCAATTTGATTTCGGATTGGCCAGATGCCAGTTGTAAACATCTACCATGCGATCGCGACCATCAACTTCTACGACGGGCGTAATCAACGTGACCATGTTGTCTCGGATCGTTCGCACGTAGGAGCTTTCGTCCACTGCGAGGCGGTAGGCCAGCTCCATGAGTGCCGTGGGGGAGCCAGTTTCGGTTGAGTGAATGGTGCCGGTAATGTAATAGATCGGAAAAGAATCGGCTACGACCCGATCAGCCTCATCATCATTCATGTTAATTGACCGGGGGTCGGCAAGTTTACCCAGACGTGCGCGATTCTCTTCGAGTTTCCCGAGCAAGCTCTCTGAGGCCACAGCCACCGCAATCATTTCCCGCCCTTCTTCCGTCGTTCCAATTGAGAAGACCTTAACGCGAGGGCTGGCTTTCTCGAGCATGCGCATGTAGTTGTAAACTTCCGCAGAGTAGGGCAACTTCCCGGGCGCTCCCGCGACGTCTCCGAGGACAACTTTTGGCGTCGGCACATTTGGCGAAGCCGGTAGATACTCCGTCAACGGTGAGTTGAAGAAAGTCTCGGTTGTATACTCTCGGATCTTCCTCGTGTATTCCTCGTCGACGGGCTGTTTGGGATCTCTTGCAGGCTTCACTTGGCCATTGGCCAATGTGGATAATGCAGTTATAAGGAAGACGAACAAGAGAGTAGCGCGAATGCGGACGATTCGATTCATCTTTGGTTCCTCGGATGGTTCTAGGCGAATTGTCTGTGGCGATTCTGAAGTTAGGATTTCTTTAACCTAATATTCTCGTTTGTATATCGAAGAGGAGAAGAAGCTTTTAAGCCAATGTGCTTCGTAAGTCAAATAAGGCAACGGCGGCGAAAGGACTGGCATAATTTTGGAGGCCAATCACGGAAAATAATCCACGGAATCAAACGACCGAAGATGAGAAGCTTTGTGTCGAGCAATTTAGTGTGAGCGTCGGCATCGCGCCGAACTGAGGTATCTACTATGCAAGCGCGAATCTTTCAATTAAACCGTTCCCCAGGTGGACTGCCAAAGCTGGGAGTTCGAGAAGCAGAGGTCAACGAGTTTGGTTTAGTTGGCGACGACCATAACTTTCCGCAGATTCATGGCGGTCCTGAGCGCGCGTTATGTCTCTACTCGCTGGAACGCATTCTCGAATTGCAGGCTGAGGGGCACTCGATTTTCCCCGGAGCTGTTGGAGAAAATGTAACCATCTTTGGACTCGACTGGAATCGAATGACTCCTGGCCAACGACTGGCTCTAGGCGAGGAAGTGGTGATTGAAATCACTACTTACACCTCGCCATGTAACTCCATTGAGGACATTTTCTGCGATGGGAAATATCAGCGCATCTCGCAAAAGATATACCCAGGTTACTCGCGGGTTTACGCTCGAGTGCTGCAACCCGGCAGGCTAATTGCTGGTCAATCTGTGCAGTTACTCAACGGCCGCGAGTTTGGCCAGTTGTAACCTGCAGATTGAGCAAATAGAATTGGCATCGATGATCGACGAGATTCTCAAGCCAGATTTAAAGACCGACCAACCGCGTTCCCAACCACCCGAAGAAAAAGCATTGGTTCAGATCGATCCGCTCAGCAAATCTGCTGGCGGCGTGCCGGCGATTGTGTCCGCAGTCAAGAGCGCCTGGAATGAAATGGGCCCAGTTCGAGGTCTGCGGACTCTCTGGAAACTGAATCAACAAGGTGGCTTCGATTGTCCTGGTTGTGCCTGGCCGGAGCCGGACCAAAACCGATCGCATGCTGAATTTTGTGAGAATGGCGCCAAGCATGTAGCAGATGAGGCAACCACGAAACGTGTTACTCCCGAGTTCTTTGCCAAATGGAGCCTGGTAGATCTTTCCTGCAAATCAGATTACTGGCTAGGTAAACAAGGGCGCATTACTTCTCCCATGATGCTTGAACGGAATGGGACCAACTATGAACCAGTCAACTGGGATAAAGCCTTTGAGTTAATTGGCTCGTCGCTGAACTCACTAGCTCGTCCTGACGAAGCGATCTTTTACACCTCTGGACGAACCAGCAACGAAGCTGCGTTTCTGTATCAACTATTTGTGAGGCAGTTCGGCACCAACAACCTCCCCGATTGTTCCAACATGTGTCACGAATCAAGTGGCTGGGCTCTCAGCGAAACTATCGGGGCTGGAAAGGGAACGGTGACGCTGGAAGATTTCGAATTGGCCCAGGCGATCTTCGTGATTGGTCAAAACCCGGGAACGAACCATCCGCGTATGCTTTCTGCGCTTGAGAAGGCGAAGAAAAAGGGCTGTACCCTTGTGCATGTCAATCCGCTTCCAGAAGTGGGAATGTCGACTTTCAAACACCCACAAGACGTGCTCGGCTGGCTGGGCGGTGGAACCCAATTAGCTGATCTCTTTTTACAGGTGCGAATCAATGGCGACGTTGCCTTGCTAAAGGGGATCATGAAAGAGGTCCTGGCTGCGGATGAGCGTTCTAATGGAAACGTGCTGGACTGGAATTTTATCCGGACACACACAACCGGTTTTGATCAGTTTGCCGAGACGCTGAGAAAAATTAGTTGGGATGACATCGTAAACGGGTGTGGCATTTCGAAATCCCAAATCGAACAAGCCGCCCAAATTTTTATCGCTTCGGAACGAACTATAATCTGTTGGGCGATGGGCCTAACGCAGCACAAGAACGCAGTGGCCAACATTCAGGAGATCGTAAATCTGATGTTGTTGCGCGGGCAGGTCGGAAAGCCAGGGGCAGGCTTGTGTCC
>DASSCG010000503.1:0-2971 GCA_035697925.1 Pyrinomonadaceae bacterium | reverse complement strand
AAAACAGAACGACCGGGAGCTGGTGAGTCATTTGCAGCTTTTTGTCCGGGAGGCGGAAAACAAATTCAGAAGAATTTCATGGCTCGGATAGCAAATCTCCAGTGAATGCGTAACTTTTTTCGTCCGAGGAAGTTATATAACTAGAGAGCACAGATGGCCGTCGGAAAACCTGCATCGCTGGAACCTGAGGATGGGGCGCACGAGCGCCTCCTGGTTGAAGCTGCGCAGAAGGATCCCGCCAGGTTTGCCGACATTTATGAGGCCAACTTTGAGGTGGTGTACAGCTATGTAGCGAGACGAGTGTCAGATCGCGCTTCTGCGGAAGATCTAACTTCGGAAGTTTTCAAGAAGGCACTCGAAAGCTTGCCGCGCTTCAGTTGGCGTGGCAAGCCATTCGCGGCCTGGCTGCTTCGGATTGCAGCCAACATGGTGGCCGATAGGTTCCGCCATGTGAACAGGTCGACCGAATTATCTGAGGTTGAAGATGCAGCGGCGAGTGTTCAAATCAACCTCGAGGAAGTCGAACGACAGGCACGCCTTTTCCGGCTCGTGGATCAGCTTCCAGCGGACCAGGGTCGGGTCATTCGGATGCGCTTTGCCGAGGAGAAGAGTATTCGCGAGATAGCTCAAGAGTTGAGCCGTACTGAGGGTGCGGTGAAACAGCTCCAATTTCGTGCTCTGCAAACACTACGGGTGAAATTGGAAGAGAATACTGGTGAACGGAATGTCTAAGATTTCGATAGAACAGCTTGATCAAGCGATCACGGCGGTGCTTGGCCTGTCGGAGGCACCGTTGCGAGCTGATGCGGACCTTGCGCCGTACGTTCGGATTGCAACTGAACTACGCGATCTACCGAAAACCGATTTTCGCGTTCGCCTCAAAGTTGAGCTCGAAAGGATAGCAATTATGACGAAAACGAAAACGGCATCATCGCGCAAACAAGAGTCAATGGATACCGAATCTCAAATTGCGAGTCGCGACTCTTCAAAGTCAATCCGGGAAGGCTTTCATACCATCACTCCGTATCTCGCAGTCAGGGAGGCTCCGGAACTAATCGAATTTGTAAAACAAGCCTTCGGAGCGGAGGGCCAAATTTACGGGATAGGTTCTCAAGGTGGATTACACGCAGAGTACAAGATCGGCGACTCGATAATCATGATCGGTGGTGGCGAAGAGTGGCGAGGCACTCCCATGCCCACCGCACTTCATACCTATGTTGACGACGTTGACGCTGTCTATCAGCGTGCTTTGGATGCCGGTGCGACTTCAATGGTAGAGCCGCTTGAGGCTCATGGAGAGCGGCTCGCCGGAGTTAAGGATATGGCAGGTAATGAATGGTATATAGCCAAACGCCTTTCCGGCTCCCACACAGACGAGGGTCTGCACACTGTGAATGTTTATCTCCATCCACTAGGTGCTGCAGAGATGATTGAGTTTTTAAAGCCGGCTTTCGGAGCCGAAGAAGTGGCGGTTTACCGACAGGAGCCGGCCGGACCGGTAATGCATGCAAAGGTGAAAATCGGTAACTCAGTTCTCGAGATGGGCGAAGCGCATGGTCCATACCAGCCAATGCCGACAATGTTCTTCTTATACGTGGATGATGTGGATGCCTGGTACCAGCGGGCCGTAGCGTCCGGCGCTACTTCGACCAGTGAGCCGACGAAGGCGTATGGGGATCGAGTTGCATCGGTGACGGACCCCTTCGGTAACACTTGGTACATTGCCACACATATTAGTCGCACCTGAATTAACGATCCGATATTGGATTTTTAACCTTCGAGTCTTTAGAATGGCTAGCTATTCAGGGACAACTCAGAAACGGTCAAACTAAATGAAAGGCCATTAGTATGCTTGAAACAGGAAAGCAATTTCCGGATTTCTCTCTCCCCAACCAAAACGGCGAAACAGTGAAGCTTGGCGATTTCGCAGGCAAATGGTTAGTAGCTTATTTCTATCCCAAAGACGACACTCCCGGATGTACCATCCAGGGAAAATCTTTCACCGCAAGCAAGGAAGACTTCGACGCCGCTGGAATTTCAGTGGTAGGTGTCAGCCAGGACGATGTAGTGTCTCATAAAAACTTTACTAACAAGTTCGGTTTCACTATCGACTTACTGGCAGATACGAACGCGCAACTGCTCAAGGCCTGCGGAATAGGTCAAAGCGACTACAAAGGCACAATGTACTGGGATCGAACCTCAATTGTTGTGGATCCAAAGGGTACTGTACGTAAGGTGTATGAGAAGGTCGATCCTAATGGTCACGAGCAGACTCTCCTCGCAGACATCAAACAAATGCAGGAATCCGATAGGAGCAAGAAAATGACTACAAACGTTAAGCCAATTCCCGAAGGCTATCACTCGGTCACAGCCTACTTGATTATGAAGAATGCCGCAGCTGCGATTGAGTTCTATAAGAACGCGTTCGGTGCGATAGAACTGTTTCGCATGCCACAACCCGATGGGAAGATAGCCCATGCGGAGATCAAAATTGGCGACTCGCCGATAATGCTTTCTGATGAACATCCGGAGATGAAGTTTCTTGGGCCCGAAACGATCGGTGGCACACCTGTGTCGCTAATGATCTACGTGGACGATGTGGACACGGTGTTCAAGCGCGCCATTGATAAGGGTGCAACAGAAATGAAGGCGGTACAGGATCAGTTCTATGGAGACCGGAGCGGAAGTTTGGTCGATCCATTTGGCCACATCTGGCACATCGCTACTCACACGGAAGACGTTAGTCCGGAAGAAATGGAGAAGCGAGCCAAGGCGGCTCACGCCGGCGCTTAAACTTGCGCGCGGTTTTTAATCCAACATTTGTCCGAACTGATAACCGTTACGACAATCTGGTGGGTTCAGGCGGTGTGGGATCAGTCATGGGCATCGGCGTGCCGGGTTCACGAACCGGAGTTGTTGGTTCTTGATCTGGTGGTAGCGGGATAGGATCCGGTTTTGGCGATGGCTCGGG
>DASSCG010000502.1:0-8422 GCA_035697925.1 Pyrinomonadaceae bacterium | reverse complement strand
GGGTAAACCACCCTTCCCAACCTGCGAATTTGAGTAAGGTGGATAATTTCTCAGAGAACTCATCTTCAGAAGCCTCGCAGGTTAGGAAGCTGGTTACAGACAACGAACCATAGCTCAATATCACTGTTCGTCATCAGCCGTCGACCTGGCTGGTCTGGTTGGCGCGGCTCGTTCAGTATCAAGCGAGTCAAAGTTTAGTGCCGCGTTAAAAAGTAGGAAGAAGCTCCCTTGGGTTTGATGCCTCCACATGGGGTGATTCGCGAACATCACCACATGCCCCCGGCCTACCGGCACATCGATTACCGCCGGAGCGTTTGCCAATTCAGATCCGCCCGCCAGCATCCCGCTAATCAAGAGGTTCTTTTCATCTGACGCGAAGCGAAGCACCACCCGAGGGCGCTGAGCCGGCGGCGTGTAGAAAGCACCCAGCGCCCGCCGTTGTTCTTCGGTAATCGTGTCTTCACCGGGCCGAGGCGGAGTACGTGAGGGCGCAGGCGAAGCTTGAGGCATTGCCTGGATCGTATCGGGATCAGTGACGCTTCCTCTGCCTGAAGGTCTTTGAGCGCCGCCTGCCGGACCTCCGTCACCGCCACCACCGCCACCGCCACCAGTCTGTTGGAGCACTTGAAACAGTGGAGCCTGATTGAAATAGATAGGAAGGGTTTCGTCGTAGCCGTAGGCAATTGGGCTATTGCGATCGCTAAAAGTTGCATTAAAGATCGAACCGCGAGCCTGTAACTGCCGAGGCTCCTGGATCCCTACACCGTTAGTCAAGCCGTACTCGATGGGAATGCGCGCGTTGTTGGCGACCACGATAAACAGTCCGCCATCCTGCACAAACTTTTGCAGATTCATAACTCCAGCCAGTCCCATTCCTCCGCGCATATCATCAGTTTGATCCGGAGAAGCTCCAAGGTTTGGAGTGAGATCAGATTGCTTCCAGGGAATGGGATCACCGCGCATGGGAATTCCATTTACGATAGTGGGCGCCGATCCACCAAGCGGAGGAAAAACAATGACATCGTATTTCTCACGAAGGTTTGCTGTGTTGCGTACCACCTGGTCGGAGATATAGGAGTAAGGAATCTGCAAACGATCAAACTCAATTCGATACCAACCCTCGTTCTGAGTGTTGGTCCAGGTGTGCAATATGGCAATACGAGGAACTCCGATGGCGTGTGTCTTAACTTCGGGAAGCTTATCAAATCCACGGGCGGTCAGACCTAACTCGATAACGGCCAGCTCGAGTTTTCTCCGAAGATCGGGAGGATTACCGTCTACCTTGATGATGAACGAACCGGCATTAAATTGTTCATCTCCCACTTTGAAAGCGCTCTCAGCCACGGTCATCTTTACTTCCTTCAATCTAAAACGCAGCGTAGCGAGCGTATTCTCGGTGTTATGGTTGATGACATAGACGGTTGACGAATCCCCACCAACAAGTTTCCCTCTTACTTTCGCGTCACTGGTCAGCAGAGTCAGCGGAGCATCGAGCACTGTTCTGTCGGTAACTCTCACAGTCTTTACATTGCGAAGCGCGCCCAATGTCCAGCCGGTGTCGTCATAAGGTCTCGGATCGTTCACGTTGTAATACTGAGTGTCCATCATCATATCGGCCATGCGCGAATAAGGCTGGTCCATGCGCACGACGTAGGATCCCGCGGGATATTTCTGGTCCTTGATGGCGATTTCTTTGTTGGCTGTGTGGATCTCCACGCCCATTAAACGGAGTAAGTTAACCATGTCTGCGGCTTCCACCAGGCGTGGTTGATTAGCCGGAATGATATAGGCTGCGGGGCCTTCGTTTTTCGCCTTGGCAACAGCGCGCCTGCTCTTCAGGTAGAAATTATTGAGGAACCGATCCTTATTGTTAGCCACGAAATTCATGGCCAGTAGAATTCCCGACTGTTGCATATTCACGTTATTCCGTAACGACCACTTCACGCGCGGAAGCGGTGGATTCGGGCGGTACCAATCACGTTGGGCTTGTTGATTGACGGTACGGTCCATTGTGTCAGCTCCGCCGTTGCCAAACGTTTCGTAGAAGCGCCCGATGCTGTTGTGCCCGTTTGCAACGTAGAACATGTAGTTTGGCGCCCAACCGTCATAGAAACCGTGGGTCCAGACCCCCGGAACGCCACGCTTCGTCATCTCTTCCACTTCGTGGTAGGCCAAAAGACTCCATTCGTCGATCGTAATGGGGTCCAACCACGCGTTGTAAGGACCAGTGCCGGTGGACGTATAAAGGAAGGGAACCGACTCATGAAGATCGTGCAGGATTGCGGGATGATACTCGAGAAATGTTTTCATCATATTTCGCGTAAGCGCAAGGGCCATCCCAAGCCCGTCACGATTGTTGTCGTGAGCCACGTATTTGCCCCAGTAAATCAGTGAGGGAGCATTTTTGGTCGGGTTCGCTTTTCGGTAGTTGTAGATATCAACCATCTTGTCTCGCCCGTCGACCTCCAGCACGGGAGTTATAAGCACGATAACATTCTTGCGAATGGCCTGAATGAAGGGACTCTCTTCGACAGCGAGACGATAGGCAAGTTCCATCAGCATCTCAGGAGAACCTGTTTCCGGCGAGTGAATCGAACCAGACGCCCAATAAAACGCCTTGCCTTCGCCGATAAGTTTTTGTGCTTCTGCTTCATTGGTCTTTCTGGGATCGGCAAGCTTCGCTGTAATCTCCTTGTAGCGATCCAACTTAGCAAGCAGGGCTTCGTCTCCAACAGCTACCAGAATCTGCTCTTTGCCTTCCTCCGACCGCTCCGGCGCGGTAAAAACCCGCACCCGAGAGCTAGATTTGGCAAGCTCACGAAAATAACGGTAGATGTCCTTCGTATAGGTAAGTTTGTTTGGCGTGCCGACCACATAACCGAGCACCTTATCAGGCGAAGGGACTTTTTCAGACATGGGCAGGTGATCGACTAACTCAGTCATGAAATACGGTTCGGTCGTGTATTCCCTGATTTTTGTTGAGTAGTCATTGTCAGCGGAGTTGTTCCTGGTATGGGCGCGTGAGGCTTCAGCCGTGGGCTTTGATGTGCCTGCCTTCGGTTGGGCTATGCAGCGGTTGACACTCGTCAGAACTAGCAATCCTAGCGCAACGGCAAACAAAGGAACCTGCTTGCTCACGAAGAACAGGCGTACTGGTTTCATGAAGGCCTCCACTGAGTTTTTATTTTGAATTCAATTGGCGTGCGCTCGGCATCTTACGAGGCCTTTCGGTGGGAGTAAAGCGAGGTACACAAGTTGGCACCCTTTGGTAGTGCCTTAAATTGCCGGCTCAAGCTCCTACTGGGACCGCAGGCGTCTCGCCTGCTTCAACACCGCAAGCTGCGAGGAACTAAGGAAAGTACTTGGCAAACGTTCTGTTCGCGCTGCGCGCTCATTGCAGGCGGGACGCCTGCGGCCCAAGTGTAAGATTGAGCGCGGGAGTGCAGGCGACTACTAAAGATCTCGTTTTAACCCCAGCAGCCGCAGGACTTCGTCCGCGGTACGCAACCCAACATCGAAGGCTTCTTCGAACAATGCCACGCCACTTAACTCAGAGTGCGCAAAGTGAATTGAACGAAATGGTTTCGCAGCTTCCCGACGGGCCGTACCCCAAATGA
Source organism: Pyrinomonadaceae bacterium (assembly GCA_035697925.1). GTDB lineage: Bacteria > Acidobacteriota > Blastocatellia > Pyrinomonadales > Pyrinomonadaceae > PSRF01. Next base: position 4,805 of record DASSCG010000502.1, on the reverse strand, counting down.
AGCCTGGGCGTGGGCGAATCATCGCGTGTCCCCAGCGCATAACATCGACTCGGTCAATTAGATTTCGGATATCGGGATGTGCTCGCGAGAGATCTGTCAGCGTAACATCAGTCCAGCCAGCCCAATCCGTTTCCAGCAACCGCGACCGAGCCTTCCGCGGGTCTTCGTCACAGAGTGGATAGTAGTAAGTGAAAACTGTCGGACCACGGTCGATACTGCGCTGATGGGTCGCCACCACATAACCTAACGATGGGCTTTCATATAAGACATTATCCCAGGCCAAGGGAAAATCACGTCTCGAGCTTAAAGCGGGTCGATCCTTCAAAGTCAGGTTAGCCACCATCCAGGCGCCAAATTGAAACTCGCTTATATGCTGAGGTGGAGAATCCCGATATGGCTGCACGACATAGCGAGCCATAAACTGAGGAGCGGCAAAAATAACTTTGTCAGCCTTCAGGCCACGAGGGTTTTGCCCGTTGCGGTCGAGCGTAACCACCTTGACCTGGGACTTTCCATCTTCCTCAACCGGTATTAGCTCCGCTGCACCACGATCGAGTTGCACCCGTTCTTTGACCTGATCGAAAAGATGATTGACCAGCCGTCCATTTCCCTCCGGCCAGGTAATCAGAGGCTGCGAGTCTATGTTGGGCTTAGCCACACGCGAGCAGAAATAGAAAAGACCTGCCCATGCGCTGGTTTGTTCCAGCGTCATGCCGTAATCATCTCGGCACGCGTAGTCAACGGACCAGCGAAGCCGTGGGCTAGTGAAACCGCGCTGGTCCATCCAATCACTCATCGACGTGCGATCAAGCGCCGTAACCTCAGGATCGTCCGAACACGCGGACACAGGAATAGTGAAGGCACGCCGCTCACGGGTATCTCGCCAGGAAACCCACTTGGCAACCTCTTCATTGAACTTCGCGAGTTGTGCCTTATCGTTCTCTGTTTCACCAGCGTGAAGATAAAGACCTTCATACCATCGACCCTTGTAGAAGACCCTTTCTTCGGGGTCGCGGCAAAGAAACTGCTCGCCGATGATTGGCTCTCCATCGTGGTCGGCGCCTTCGATCACGCTCATCTCAATAAGCAGTGAGACCAACGTCTTGTTTTCCTTCATCGGAGCCGGAATGTAGTGAGCTCCCCAGGGGAATGAGGTAAGTCGATTTGATCCTGATCGAGATGTTCCTCCCGGAGTGCTTTCAAGTTCAATCAAGGCGAAATCATTGAAGCCGGATTTGAGCAAACGCCAGGCCGCCGTCAGTCCGGCCACGCCGCCGCCTACGATCACGACCGGGATGCTCTGCCACGCATCCGCTGGCACATCGATCTTCTGAGCATCTCGCAGGCGATGTCCAAACACGTCGGACGCTCCAACGATCTCGCCAGCTGGCAGAGGTGAATTGTTAGTGCGGTGGCAGGCGGCGAGGGCAACGGGAAGTCCCAGGAAAGCAGTGAGGATTTCGCGGCGATTAAACGTTGTCATAGAGACTCAAAACTGAAATAGGCTTCAAGGTTTCACATGGACTCCAACAGCTATGTCACTCGAAACGTTTCCACTCACCTTCGTAGTAGCGTACTAGCACCTGGTTATCCAGGCGGTTGACCTCTACGGGCACTGGTCCAATATCGGCAGACAGACTGAACATCGCCACCATCGTCTGGTCATCCAGAAAGCGCAATCCAGGCATTAGACCACGGGGAATATCAAAGGGAGAGGAGCGCGCCAGCGCGTAGCCCCAAAGTCCAAATGACGGGACTGCCGTGTAGTAGGGCCTGACAGTGAATCCGGCAGCCTCGAGGGTGCGGATGATGCACCAGTAAGAACTCCTCGCAAACATCGGAGAGGTGGATTGGACACTTACTGCAGCGTTCTCCGTTAACTTTGATTTCAACATACGGTAGAACCGGGTGGTGTAAAGCTTGCCGAGGGCAAACGTGTTCGGGTCCGGAAAATCGAGAATCGCAGTGTCGTAGGGTTGCTCGTTAGTTTGTTCAATCCAGACGAATGCGTCTTCGTTCACCACCTGGACTCGTGGATTGTCGAAAGCATGGTGATTCAAACTAGCAAGCGGTGGGAACCTGCTCGAAAGCTTTGTCATGCTGGGATCCAGGTCCACGAGGGTGACGTGATCGACCGATGGGTACTTCAGAATTTCTCGCACAGCCAGGCCATCCCCGCCGCCTAAGACCAACACGCGCCGAGGATTATTCGCGAGTATCATCGCCGGATGCACTAACGCTTCGTGGTAACGATACTCATCGGTCGAGCTAAACTGCAGATTACCGTTCAAGAACAACTGAAAGCCTGCGCGGCCGCGCGTGATCACTATCCGCTGATACGGAGTATCCTTTGAATAGACAATCTCATCGGCAAACATCTCGTCCTCGGCCAGTGACGTGATTGTGTTGGCCTTGAACAGACTTATCAGCAAGAGGACCAGCACCACTCCCGCCCGGATCCGCAGTCCGTTAATACTGCCTTTGATTAAAGGGCGCAGTAACCAGGTTCCCCACAACGCTACGCCCGCATTCAACATTCCGAACACCAGCGAAGTGCGAATCAGCCCAAGTCGAGGAACGAAAAGAATCGGAAACAGTATCGAAGCCAGCAGAGCTCCGATGTAGTCGAATGCCAGAACTCGAGACACCAGCTCCTTGAACTCAACTTGATCTTTAAGTATGCGCAGCAACAGAGGTATCTCGAGGCCTACAAAAGCGCCGATCGCGAATACGAAAAAGTAGAGAACTGCGTAGAAATAACTAACTCGGGAAAATGCGAGGAAAAGTACCGGCGCCGAAAACCCACCCAGAACAGCAACAGCAAGTTCGATATCAACAAAACGCGCGGCGAGTCCCTTGTCGATAAATCGAGAGAGCCATGAACCAACACCCATGGCGAATAAATAGATGCCAATGATCAGCGAGAACTGAGTAACGGAATCTCCCAGGACATAGCTGGCGATAGTCCCCGCCAGCAATTCATAGATAAGACCGCAAGTAGCGACGATGAGAACATTCAGAAACAGTAATGGCGCTCGATTCATGTCGGCGAATTGTTTTAACGAGTTAGCAAAAAGCGACTAGTCAAGAACTAACCGGGTTAGCTACTGAGGCCGTATTTAGAGTTGGCGTTGTGGTGGTTTACAGGTCGGGAAGGAGGCAAAACGGAACGCGCCCCGCTTAGTCTGCAAAGGCTCCCAACTTTGAATTGTGAATTCAATGGAGAAATAGCTGCAAAATCTCAATCGGGGGCGCGCTTCGCTTGCCCCTTTCTCAACTGCACATTACGGAACCCTTAACCTACCCGTGAATCGCCGCTGCGATGATTAGCGCCGTGCCGAAGATCACGGATGCAATTACGATGGCAAGAGCGACGTTGTGATCCTCTTCCAGCTCTTTGCGCACCGAAAACGGTGTGACCTTGGCTATTGTTACGAACGCCAGGGCGAAAATCACCAGGCCTAACAAAACAAACAGCATCGTGGTTACCAGCACAGGAACGAGTTCCCTGAACGGTACGATCAAGCCCCAGACCATCGCCACATTGAATCCCATCAACTGAATCAGCATCATTTTCCTCCGCGTAAGCCGTAATGCCAGAAATGGAAAGACCGGTAGCCGTTCTGTCGCGCATCGGGCGGCAACTGGTGGCGTGACGAGGATCCGATCTCCCAGCCAAGCATCGCGCTGACTGTGTATAGAGCAATCACGCCTGCTCCCAGTACGGTATATAGTTTCTTTAACACTTGATTTCCTTAACTTCTCAAGCAATAAGGCATGACCTGCGGTCAGTCATCATCGTCTGAATCGTCGCCACCGCCAAACATACTCTCCGACCATCTCCTGCGCTCAAAGCTGATGTGATAGATCAGCATGATTACTGGAAGTAGAGACAGAGCAATCAACATGACCAGGAAATTGAAACCACTCGTCACGTTTTGTTCGATCTTTACATTCAACGATGCAGGTTGCTGCCATCTTTCCCATTGGCCTTCCAGACGCAGAATGTAGCGCCCTGCTGGAAGCGATGACGTGTAGGCCGAATCGTTTCGGTCGCCTTCTGTCCACGATTCGCCATCCTCAACTCCGTAGTAATAAGAAATTTCGATCGGGAATGACTGAACCAGTCCCGTCTCATCATTAATGAGATCCCCCTCGAGATAGATCCAACTATTATCAACCGGAGCTTCGCCAGAAACTCTAATATTTCTTCGGCCTGCCAACTCGAAAGGCTCGCTAAAATACACTTGAGTCCCATCGGCATTAGGCAGCGCGGCTAGAGTAATATTTTGCGAGAATACCTGGCGAGTTGAGCCCGAAGCGATTACCGAAACCAACCCAGCAAGGATGGCTACAACGAGAAAAATTCCCCAATATTTGTAGACCCATTTGTGTGGGTACGGTTGATTTGGAGCAACTGTCGACGGCCTCAGCAGTCCCTTTAGCCCAAATGTCTTTTCGACGTCCGCAACCGGCAGGTAAGTCCCAAGCGACCAATTAATCTCACCGGTAGTTCGTTTCTTTGCTTGCTCATCGTCGGTGACCTGGACGAACGAAACTTCTTTAGAAAGCATTTCGGGCGGCTTGACGTAGTCAACTCCCCGCACCATCTCACCGGTTTCAACCTTCCAGTAAAACTCTCCCAGCACTGTTTCAACCACCGCTGGTGCATCCTGAAAAATCTTGAAATGCTTAGCGCGGAAACTGACACTCTTTGCAGACTCAAATACGTCGCCTGGTGAAATCGCTTGAACGTAGTTCCAATGGTTGTCGCTATTAACGAGCCAGCGAAAACCAATTTGTGG
>DASSCG010000501.1:0-3024 GCA_035697925.1 Pyrinomonadaceae bacterium | reverse complement strand
CCAAATCACCGCATGTATGAAACGGGGGTCGATACCATGACGTCCGCCCGCGCGATAGATAATCAGATCCAAGTCTGGATCGCCGGAGCTCGGAATATCCTGAGGTATCATCTCTCTCACTTCTGTTGTTGCATTAACAGTCGGAGCAAAAACGGGACTAAAAAAGATGCCCGTAAAATTCGAAAGAAGAAATAAAGCCATAATGGCGAAAGGGGCAAACTTCACAGAGCGCAATTGGGGAATGCTTCGGGTCATTTTCATTAACTAAGTTCTCCATGTGAGCGATGACCCACGGGCCACCTAAAAATGTTTGTTCTAACCTAGCTACGCATGGTGGAACCGATTTACAAAGAACTTGCAATCGAAACCGAAGCTCAGATGGAGAAAGTGTGACATCGGTTGCTTTTTTCTCATTCGGACAGGCCAGCTAAGTCCTTCAATTCCTATCACTTAGCTTGTATTCAAATAGGCCAATGAGTAATCCTCTATTTTCGGTGTATTTCGGTAAAAATCGTTCAAGTTGAAGGAAGTTTTTTTTCTCCTATGAGAGTCGCTGTTGTAAAAGTTGTTGCAGATTGATTATCACGTCTAATTGATGTCCTGTTAGCTAACACTAAACCGCTCCCTAGTACTTCGGTGGGTAGGTTATGCAACGGAATCAATTTTGAAGAGTTTATTGGTCGCAAGGATTGGGACTAAGAAGGAGGTTACATGGTTAGGGTTAAATTAACTGGGTTTTCCATAGTTGTTCTTGTGCTCTATTGCAGTTCTGTATACGCGCAAAGATCGGGACCTGAGTTTCGTCGAGCGCTTTCTTGTGAACCGCTCGAACCGCGAACCAGGCTCGAGGCAATTGAATGGCGCTACGAAAAAGTGTTGATAAAGGGTTTCACCCAGGTTGCCTCCCTTCACGTTCGAGGCGGAGATATTCGCGTTGATGCGATCGAGTTAAAGGAAGCGGGCACGCAGGCGCGCGCACTGGGAATAGTTGTAGCGGTTAGAGAGGCAGGTGAAAGGCCGCGCGACAATCGCTCATTTGTTGACTACCAGGAGATCGATTCCTTAATTAAGGCAATTGAGGTTGTAGCCCAAACAAACGAAACCGTGACAAAACTTACTGGATTCGAGGCCCGGTATCGCACTCCAGGTGATCTGGAACTCAACGTTTTCCGGCAAAGCCGGAGTGGAACGGCGGCCTCGTTGACCAGCGGAATTTGTGAGAGGACTTCAGTGCTTCTCACCCTCGACGAACTGGAACGATTTAAAGGGATCATTCAGGAGGCGAAAACTCGTCTTGACGAGGTCAGATAACACTCTTTGGGAGCTAGATCATCTGACTGGTTCTCTCAGGACTGTTTCTGCAGCCACGGCGGCAATCCGAGCGGCCTCAGGATGAGCTTTTCTCAGGCCAGCGATCTGCAAAAGAGCTTCGCCAGCACGAGAGAGCATGCGAAACAGATCGCCTTCTTCGGCTCGGGTTTCCCGCACGAGAGTGTTCCAATCTGCTCCGGCGGCCCAGCGCGCAGCAGCGCCTGCGGCGGAAAAGTTAAGTTCGGGCGACGGTTCGATCCCGTACTTCCACTCCTCTGATGAGACGCGAAAGCCAACATCTTCGAATTGTGACAGGCTACTCACAAGTGAATCATCTAATTCAATCTCGCCGTAATCTCGATCCTCATCGGCGCTGAGGGCTGCCAGGACCGCAGCCATGCGGGCCGGATCCAGCGACTTAAAAAGCCCGCTTTCAAGGGCTTCCCCGACAATTAATGGACGGTCAATGTGTAGATCCGCCAACCACCGTCCGCGCTCGGTAACTTTCTCAGCTTCAAACTCAAGGTACCCAAAGGAAGCGAGCACTCTCGCGCGCTGCTCAAAGGGTTGCCAAATCTGATCACGCAGTATCTCTATCTGGCGAGTGGCTCGCTGCACAGCTTCGGCCTCCTCCATCACTTCCCAGATGGCCCTCGAACATTTTGCCTTAGCGTCGGAGCCTAAATTCGTGGGAAGAATAGATTCGATTGCATCGTCGAGCAGTCGTAGCGCGTCCGTTTCTTCGTCAAGAACATCGCGCAAGCGAGGCTCGGGCAGGACTAAATCCTTTCCTCGCTCATGAACCTCTTCGAATGCGTTTTCGATTGCCTCGTCACGCCCCGCGTAAATTGGAGAGTAAACTCTTCCTATTCTTTGTAGAGGAAAACTAGCGCTTCGACCGTCCTCGCGTATGCCGACGATGTTGCCGTCGCGTCGCTGCGTCACCAACACAAGCCGTTTTCCACTTCGGCCAATGCCTACGACGCGACCAGGCTTGACAGCTTCGTCGAGCCAGCGCAGCAACACTTCAGTGCGAGTCTGAGGCTTGGCCTCATGGAGTCGGGCGCGGGCACTTATAAGGCGCTCGAGGCCGAGAGCGGTTGATAGAGGAATATCGCAGCCCGCTTGTTCCAACTTTCCTTTGATCTTGCCCTCATTTTCAGCTCGCAGCCGTTCCAATTGTGTCGTTTGCCTCGCAGCATCGCGATAGGCAAAACTTTTTTCAGCAATTTCGCGCACTTGACCAAAGTTCCCGTACGCATCCAGCAAATTAAGTAACGTCGAGTAAGTCGCACGAAACTGACTGACAAGCGGATCTGGTCGCGCCCTGAGTAACTCCGCTATCTTTTGCGGATCCTGATGCAGCCCGGGAGCCGCGACAATGAAGCCAATCTGGTCCCGTCCACGCCTACCGGCACGGCCTGTCATCTGCTGAAGCTCAGAAGCAGTTAACTGCCTCCAGCCACTTCCTGTTCGAGCGTCGGCTCCACTTACTACGACGGTCCGGGCCGGAAAATCGACACCCGCAGCCACCGTGGCAGTTGCGAAAATAGCGTCCAGAAGTCCCGCGCTCATAAGCTTTTCTATGGCTAGTTTCCAAGCGGGAATGTGTCCGGCATGATGAGAAGCCACACCGCCTCTAATAATCGTGTCCCAGTGACGATGACCCCTGGCTTCAGGGTGTTCCTTGATGAACTCCTGCATAAATTCGCG
>DASSCG010000500.1:0-8729 GCA_035697925.1 Pyrinomonadaceae bacterium | reverse complement strand
TGTGACCCAAGTGGATGTCGGGGGCAGTGGGATCAACCCCCAACTTGATCCTCAGTGGTTTGCCTGACTTGGCAGACTTCTCTAACTTGGCACGCAGTTCACTCTCTCGAATGATTTCAACGGCGCCTTTGCGCAGGTACTCTAGTTGTTCCTCAATCTTCATTGGGTAAATCGTAAAACTTGATCTGGGAATCGTAAAGGTGGAGATACTCAAGGATCCCGTCACTGGGTCTGGAGAACGCGCCGTCCGACTACTTCATACTTTCCACTAACGACGATGGCCACAGCTTCGGGATAGAGTACGTGCTCCTGCTCAAGAATTCGAGCAGACAGAGTCTCTTCAGTATCGTAATCCAAAACCGGCACAATACTTTGAGCAATGATAGGCCCGCCGTCGAGCGCTTCGTCTACAAAATGTACGGTGCAGCCGGTCCACTTCGCGCCGTGATCCAGAGTTTGTCTTTGCGCTGCGAGGCCGGGAAATGCTGGAAGCAAACTCGGGTGGATATTGAGGATACGTCCGCGATAGGCGTCAATGAAGTAACTTGAAAGCACACGCATGTAGCCCGCCAGGCAAACCACGTCGACCTGGCTTTCGCTTAGAGCTGTCAGAAGTTCCTGTTCGTGCTCTTCACGAGTGCCATCCCCTTTTTCGATCGTTCGAGCTTTCAATCCGCGCTCGGTAGCACGTTCCAGACCGGGAGCCTCGGGCTGATCACTGATGACCAGGGATATTTCAGCGCCCGGGATGCGCCCCTTTTCAATCGCCTCTGCGATCGCGAGCATGTTTGAGCCGCGACCTGAGATCAGGATGCCGAGACGACAAAGTGTAGAAGTTTCCGTCACGCTGGTTCTTCTCGCTCTAAAAAATTAGGAACTCAAGAGGCTGGCAGTATACGGTCGTGAGCAATGAAGCGTCGAGCCAAGCCAGTCGATGGGTAATGGTCTTGAGCTACGAATTTTCGGATGAAGTGATCGATTAGCCCTTCTTCGCGGTGAGGCGGAAAACATCAATCACTTTTGGAGCGAGAAGCCGGCCTTCTTTTTGTGGTTCATCAACGGCAATTACATAGCCAGTCAGACTATTTTCCGTGAGTCTAAATCGAATGAACTGTTTGAACTGCTCAATCCTCGCGGCGCCTCCAACTTCGTTGTTATGGCCGTTGAATCCAAGGCAAACGGCGAAATACCACCCTACCCACACACAACTCAACAACGCCCCGAAAACGGATGCGAGAGTTATCGGCACCAGCATCGACCATCCTCGCATGACTCCCCACCATTCATATGATGCGAAAGGCCCGGGAGATTGACCGTACTCATAGGGAAGGAAAATCGATCGAACCCAACCTTGATCAGCAAAGGGCAACAGGATCTGGTAAATGAGCGGCGGTAGGGCGAGCATTATTCCTCCGAAAACAAACCAGGCAATCACCAGACCCCAGCGACGGTTGGCTCGCATCAAGGATGGTCCGATCTTAATAAACGCAAAAACTACGAGTATTGAGACGCCAATGGTTAACCATGTTCCTTTTTTGATAAGAAACAGAGCCACTCCCAATTGCAAAAGCCAGTGCCAAAATCCAAGCACTGCCATTCCCCATTTGCCCCAACCTTTTTGAAATTGGCCCCCCATCGACACCGCCGTGTACACGAGAAGGGCCAACGCTCCAAACACTGTGCTCACGAAAACCATGTCAGACGCGAGGTAGGCTGGCAGGTTATTCTTGCCGAAAACCCAAAGACCGACCGCTAAGCTTGCCAACGTGGCGATGCCTAACATCCAAATAATCGCGTAGTCGGTTCCTCCGACTTTTCTTCGCGAGGCCTGTTCGAACAACCAATCGCTGTAACGAACGCTGAAGACAACTGAGGCAGTGGCCCATACCATGGTAACTAACACTAAAAGACTATTACCAAATGGAGTGATAAACGCGCGGTAAGGCATAATCAGCAACACGCCGAGAGCTCCTAGCAGAATGTTGGCGATTAAGGTGGGCCAGAGCGCCATATTCACACTCCTGGTCACCTCAGCGGCCGCTTGTTTTGTCGGCCGCTCAGTAGCATCTTTAGCTTTAGCGGCCTTCTTCTTCACTTCATCCTGCTTCTTGTCTAAAGCATAGGCTTTTTCGGTTTTATAAAAAGTGAAGCCAATGATCCCCAGCGTGAGCGTAAGCAGTACCATTCCCAGAATGTAATCCCTGGGCCAGGGTACAGAGCATCTTCCCCACAAGTACATCGGCCGAGTTTCATCGCACTGCTGGCCTTTGGGAAAACTAGGAGTCCACTGAGTTTCGGTTAAGCCCAGTTGCTGTAGAAATCCGGTTGGTGGCTCCCTCTGCAATTGCTTGTCCAGCAAGACCGTCGAGTTGTATTGCTCAGGACTGGTGATATTGAGCAGAGTAAAGGGCAGGAAATTATGAAGCGCCGGTCGGCTGCTATCGCCTGCGATGGCAGCGTAGGCCAGCACTAAGGCTATTGCACCACCCAGCACCCAGACACCGCCGCCACGCGCAACTTTTATTGGATTGAAAATCTCGGCTGCGACTGCTCGACGTGATCGGTTCTCCGGCGGATAAAGTGCCTGCTCCTTAATCTCGTCGCCGTAGGTTGTAGACGGATGGTGAAATGCGCCGCCGAGACCGGAAACCACAGAAGCATAATTTGGAGCACTGGGAGCCGCGGCGCGCGCTCTTTCCGAACGCGTGTAACGGGCGCTGTTGGAATCAGGACCCCAGTAGCGCGCATATTGGTGAACGTCGCCGGCGAGATCCAAACGTATCTGATTTGGTAGCAGGTCTTTCTCACCCTCTTCCCACTTGTCCTTCGGCAAGAACGGTCGGGGCAATTTGAGTTGATAAAACGCCTTGGATGATTTTTCGTCGTCGCGATCCGCGAGCTTGCCAAAAACCGTAGTTGGCGCACTGGTTGCTACGATAAGTTTTTCAGGCATGGGACGGTTCGGCACACCGAGAAAAAAATCGCGCTGCCGTTCGTCGATCTTTCCCACTTCAGTGTCCAAACCCCAGAGCTTCCATCCGAAAGGAAGCTGCAACGCCAGGTAACTTGTCTGCTGTTCTCTTTTGAATCCGGGAATCATCAACTGTGGGGCAGTTAGATCTCCATCTGCGTAAACCTTGTCCTCGGGGCGGCCGCGGAGCGGAAGCCGAAACTGCCGGCGAAAGCCATCGAGCATGTCGTAATAATCATGATTGCCGGGTATTCCGAATAGAGGACGACGATTGTTCCGTTCGCGCTGTGCTGTTGCATCGTCAAGTTTCTGACTCCTCTTAAGGTCCGCTTCCAGATCTTGATAGGCCCAGGAGAATGGAGACTGAAAACGAATGTGAAGACTGGCGTAATCTGAAAGGTGGTAACAGGTGTCTCCGCCGACGAGCAGAAATTCGCCGCGGGGTAAACGGACCAGGGTCGTGCGCTCGTTGTTAACAGTGTGGTCCAAGTGAACTACCGCATCCCCTTCGTCGGGTCTTTGGTCCCAAAGCTCCTTCACCCAGAGATTACTTAAACAGAGGTAGGCGATGCTGTATGTCGCCATCATGCCATCGCCGGTATCGGAGATGTAGTCGAACCAAAACTCCCCCTTTTCGTGCCAAAATTTTCCAGCCGATTGCTCTTCATCTGTCGCTGTGGGCTTGGTTCCATCGCGCTCATACATCATCTTCCAGGCATGGTCGGCCCGCTGCTGATCCTCCGCGGGAAACACCTTGGCATCCATCCAGTCACGAGCGTCCAGCTTCGTTCCAAATGCCGTATATAAAAGTATCCATTTAAGGCTGGCGATTAACTGCCTTCCGAGAAGCCAGGCAACCGGAGGCTCGAACTCTCTTTTCTTTTTGGGAGGCGGAGGTTGTTGATCTGTCATGAGGCCCCTTTCATGGAGGTTAAGGGTTTGCTGATGGCAACCGGCGAGGTGCTGTACTTAGATTGCGAGTCGCTGCGAGAAACTCGGGCTGATTTAAAAGGTCTTTAGATGAACGTCACTTCTTGCCGACCCGGGATTACGGAACCAATCGTATAACAATCGTTGCCGACATTTTTGATGTGAGACTGAATGAATTCCACGTTTGGCTGGGCGCAGATTATAACCATTCCCACTCCCATGTTAAAGGTTCGATACATTTCGACCTCAGAGACGTTGCCGATCTTCTGCAGCAGGTCGAACACAGGCAAACTGGGCCAACTTCCGTTGCGAATTTGAACGGCTGTGCCTTCCGGTAAGATTCTCGGGATATTGTCGGTCAGCCCTCCGCCAGTAATGTGAGCCAAACCTTTAATCACACCCTGGTCAAGCAATCCAGTTAAGATCGGCAGGTAACTCACATGAGGTTGCAGCAGGGCCTTCCCTACAGTGGTGCCCAGTTCAGGAACTTCCGTAGTCACTTCGTAACCGGCAATTTCGAGGAACAGCTTGCGGGCGAGGGAGTATCCATTGGTGTGAAGACCAACTGAGGGAAGTGCCAGGACAACGTCTCCTGCTTCGATGTTCTGACCGTCGATTACCTTGTCGCGATCCGCAACGCCAACGATAAACCCTGCTACATCGTATTCTTCGTTGGAATAGAAGCCGGGCATTTCGGCAGTCTCACCGCCAAGCAAAACGCAAGCGTTTTCGCGACAACCCTGGGCGATACCTTCCACAATCGCCGCTACTACGTCAGTAGAGAGCTTGCCAGTGGCAATGTAATCAAGGAAAAAAAGTGGGCGCGCACCCTGGACCAGTATGTCGTTGACACAATGGTTAACGAGATCGCGGCCGATTGTGTTGTGAACACCAGTGAGAAACGCAATCTTCAATTTGGTACCAACACCGTCCGCCGATGCAACCAACACCGGATGGCCCAGCTGAGGGAATACGCCGTCGAACATCCCACCAAAACTGCCAATTTCGGAAAGCGTTCTCTCGTTAAAGGTCTTTCGAGCCAACTCTTTGATCTTAGAGGTGGCACGGGTAGCGGCGTCGATGTCTACGCCGGCGTCGCTGTAGGTTACAGGCTTACTCATTTGATAATTACTGAAGGCTTACTCTCTGAATGTTCCGATTCCGCTCAAGTTTGGCTGTGACTGTGTACCCAAATTTGAGAGTCGGCTTGATTAAAAAGCGATCCACTAAATCACACGAAATAATACGAAAATGTTTAGTGATTCTTCGTGCTGATTCGTGGATCCTGGTTGATTTTCTTGACCATCACCAAACACTTTAGTGATTGGATAATAATTTAGGGCACGATAAACAAGGCAACTTCTATTTACGATTTACTATTTACCATTTACCTTCTTCGGAGCTTTTGGTGGTGGTCCAAAGTCGCCATATGCAATGAATCCGGCCCGGGACGAATCATCCTTCTGCGCCAGTCTCCCTTCCCATAAATCGCTCTTCGCTTCTTTGGCCGTCGTTATCTTGTAGTCGTCTTCTTTCCCGCGGCTGGTGATCGTTATCTCTCCCTGCAAGTCGGTCCGGTAAAGCTTTATCCCGGCTGCTTTCAAGCGATCCAGAACTACCTGGGCCGGATGACCGTAACGGTTCCACTCCCCGCAAGACACGATTGCCACGCCAGGCTTCACTCGCGCGAGAAAGTCATCAGCAGTCGCGTACTTGGAGCTGTGATGAGAAACCTTGAGAACATCCGCCTGAAGATTCAGATCCTTTGTGAGCATCCGCTGCTCAGTTTGGTGTTCCGCATCGCCGGGAAGCAACATCGAGAAATCACCATAGTCCAGTCTCGCTACAATCGAATTGGCGTTCGGCTCATTGCCGCCCGCTTTCATCTGCTCTTTGGTAAACACCGGTTGGCTGGGAGCCAGAATGGTTAACAGCGCCCCACCTCCGAGGTCGAATTTGTTCCCGGGTTCGGCAGTCTGGTAATTGGCGCCGCTTTGACTGACTGCTTCTTTGTATTCCTCGTAAAACCTGGTGACCGAGGGTCTCTTGCCGGGCTTTCTCGCGACCGGTTTCTTGTTACTCAAAACTTTTGCGGGGGTAGGCGAAGGAGTAGGCTGCCAACCCGCCGGCGCCAGGCCATTGTCGATCACGTTCAGGACTTTTGTCGCCTTGATGACTTCATCAATTGCTCCCATGTGATCGGGATGAGGATGAGTGGCGATCAGATAATCGATTTGCTGCACGTTGTAACGCTTGAGCGCATCGAGCACTACCTTGCCTTTGCCTGCGTCACCTGCGTCGACGAGTACCGTCTTACCGGCAGGTGAAATAATCAAAATGGAATCACCGTTGACCGGACCAACGTCAAGAATATGAACCTGGAGTTCGCCACCGGAGGGTGGTGGTGGTTTTGACTTCCACCACGGCAGCACGTATTTCCAACCGGCGAATCCGGCAGCGATTAGAAGCACCACTAAGATGGCGCCCGCGCAACCACACCCTTTCGTTGCCCGCCCCACGTAGAAACTCCTCCCGTCCTCTCAATCAAACTGTAAGCAGAAGCGTTGCAGACCTGTTCTCGCTGACTGACTTTCAGACTGCAATAGATCGAGCGCCGACAGCGTGAAATGCTGACCGCGCCGCCATATCGCAACCGCTTCCTGTTCTGACTGAAACGTATCTAGGTTACTGACTCGTGCTCGCGTTCCCACATCGTTTCCGCATTTTGTGTAATGCGGGTGGGATATTTTTCATTCCAGCAAGCCACGCAGGAAGAATCAGGGCTGATACCGGTCGCTTCGATCATGCCCTCTAGTGAAAGATATCCGAGCGAATCCGCTTCAATGAAGAGTCTTATTTCTTCGATGGACATTTGCGAAGCAATCAAGTCAGCTTTGTTCGGGGTATCGATGCCGTAGTAGCAGGGACTGATTGTGGGCGGGCAACTAATGCGTACGTGAATTTCTTTGGCCCCGGCTTCCCGAACCATCCTGACAATTTTTTTCGACGTGGTTCCGCGGACTATCGAATCGTCGATCAGGACCACGCGACGGCCTTTAATGAGATCGCGGACGGGATTGAGCTTGATGCGAACTCCGAAAGACCTGATTGATTGCCGTGGTTCGATGAATGTGCGGCCGACGTAGTGATTACGCACCAGTCCAAACCGAAAACTAATGTCACTCTGTGCGGCGTAACCAATCGCCGCGGCTGTCCCAGAGTCCGGCACCGGAACGACAATATCGGCCTCAGCCGGAGCTTCAATGGCCAGTCGCTTACCCATGCGATGCCGCGACTCGTTTACTGACTGCCCATAAATAAGTGAGTCAGGCCGCGCGAAATAAACGTGCTCGAAAAGACACATTGAATGTTTCTGCGAAGACAGCGGATGAGAGGATCGTAGGCCGTCTTCATCGATAATGATCATCTCGCCCGGTTCGACGTCTCGAACATACTGTGCATCGATCAAGTCAAACGCGCAGGTTTCCGAAGCCACCACCCAGGCATCACCCAAACGTCCCAGCGCCAGTGGACGAAAGCCACGCGGATCACGAATCGCGATTAGCTCTGACGGTGTTAGAAAGAGCATCGAGAAGGCCCCTTCCTGCTGTCGCAGTACTTCGGGAATTGCCTCGCGAACGCTATCAGCTTGCGAACGAGCCACACCATGAAGGATCACTTCTGTATCGGAGGTGGCCGAGAATATTGCGCCAGCTCTTTCCAGTTTGCGTCGCTCTTCGCGGGCGAAAGGAAGGTTGCCGTTGTGACATACGGCTATTTGGCCGTGCTGGCAGGTAACCAGGAACGGTTGGGCTTCTCGAATCGAAACATCCCCGGCTGTGGAGTAACGAACATGGCCGATCGCGCTGGCACCCGGCAAACGGTCAAGGCTCGACTGATCGAATGCTTCGGCAACATGTCCCATCGCGCGTTCTTGTCGCAATTCGGTCCCGTTTGAACTAACGATTCCGCACGACTCCTGACCTCGATGCTGAAGGGCATAAAGTCCCAAATAAGTAAGCCGCGCAGCATCTGCATGACCGTAGATGCCGAAGACACCGCACTCATCGCGAAACTTGTCCAGAGTTATTTCGCCCAATTATTTTTCGTCCTGATATCAGACTGCCTTACGTCTTGAGCTTACTTCGCATTCCAAAAGCTTTCAACCTGTCGAAACAGAGCCTCGATGTGCCGATTAACATCAAACAACCAAGCTTTCCCCGAAAAACAAGCGCTGCTATTGCACTTTAACACCGGGCTGAAGCCCGGTGTGAATGAGCCGAGACTTTGGGGCAAAGCCCAAACTTTTCACACTGACACGTTATTGCTTGGGTACCTAAATCACTCCACGTTGAGTATCATTAACCGTGTTACGCGGGGCATTGAGGAACGACCCCGAGGAATCAAGTGATCTTTGGCACGCGACAACAGAGTACCATTTGTAGTAGCCAATGGATGATTGCTATCAACGGTAATGAGAGGTCCAATGAAGCTCGTCGTACTACGTTTTGCATTTACATTCACGGCAGCAGTATTTGTAATGTCGACCTTGGCTGCCGCCGCCGCACCGCAGGGCGATCCTTCCGGCAGACGGACGAACGCCCCCGCGGCTATCTATGGTCGGAAGTGCGCCTCCTGTCACGGCAAGGATGGCCGGGCCAACACGATCAAGGGAAAGTCGCGCTCTGCCCGTAATCTCACAGACCCGCAATGGCAGGACGATGTTAGTGATGAACGAATCTTCAACTCGATCATGAATGGACGCGGAAAGATGCCCCGTTATGCAAATAAGCTCTCCGAGGCTGACATTAACTCTCTGGTTACGTAC